>CAJQGY010000015.1 GCA_905478015.1 uncultured SAR86 cluster bacterium | reverse complement strand
TAGAGGCATTAAAAATATTTTAGGTAATTAAATGAAAACATTGAAAGTAGGAATATGTGGTTGGGGTAATGTTGCCACTGGTATGTTTAATGCAATAGAGTCAAATAATAATTACATTACCAAAGCTGGAGTTGATATTAATATTGCTTGCATTGGGGCAAGAAGAGACAATCCAAAATGTAACCCAGGAGCTACTCCTATTTTTAGAGATATTTTTGATATTCCAGAACAAGATATAGATGTAGTGGTTGAATTGATTGGTGGCGTCGAGGTTGCACGTGAACTTATATTGAAATCAATTAGGGCTGGAAAGCATGTGATAACAGCAAACAAAGCTGTTATTTTTAATCATGGCGACGAAATTTTTGCGGAAGCAAACAAAAACAAAGTTAAAGTATTATTTGAAGCTGCAGTATGTGCCGGTACCCCAATAGTGAAGATGCTTAAAGAGGAGCTTGCCCCAAATAAGATAAAAAAAATATCTGGCATGCTTAACGGAACATCCAACTTTATTTTATCTAACATGGAAGAAGGAAATGAATTTGATGACACATTAGAGCTAGCCCAAAAGGAGGGTTATGCAGAGCCCGACCCATCATTTGATATTGAAGGAGTAGATGCTGCTCACAAAATTGGTTTACTTTCATCTATTGCATATGGCTCGTCACTTCCTCCAAAAGATTTTTATATTGAAGGCATAACAAAAATTGATAAAAAAGATTTTATCTATGCTGAAATGCTTGGGTATACGATAAAACATCTTGCAATTTCTGAGGATAACGAAGATAAGATTGAACTAAGAGCTCATCCAGCACTTGTTTCTAAAAAATCATATTTAGCAAATTTAAAAGGTGTCAGAAATGGAATCGAGGTTGATACTGATCTTATTGGAAAAATTCATATTGCTGGATCTGGTGCCGGTCAAGAATCAACGGCATCTGGTTTGATATCAGATATCATACATTTAGCTAATTCAAATGAAGATATTCTGAACGTTGTTAGCTCAATTAACCAGAAACCAATTAAAGACTTTGGAGAATTTTCATTTCAATATTATTTCTTTATTGAAGCTGAAGATAATCCTGGAGTAATGGCCTCAATTACCACAAGGCTTGCTGAAGAAAGCATTGGCATTGAGTCAATGGTTCAAAAAGATGAGCTTGGAAAAAATATAGTGCCGATAATTTTAATTACAGATATATTTAAAGAGGATAAGCTCGAAGGCATAAAAGATAAGATTCTATCTTTAGATACTATTAAAAATTTAAGAACAATAAGAATAGAAAGTACAGACTAATGCTCTTTCATAGTACAAGAGGAGGGGATAGTAATAAGACATTTGAAGAAGTTCTTCTTCAGGGCCTTGCTTCAGATGGGGGTTTGTTCATGCCAAATGAATGGCCTCAGGTCAATCTCGATAATCTTAAAAAACAAAAAACATTTTTAGACGTAGCAAAGCAGATCGTTCCTCTGTATACATCATCTTCATTTCAACAAAGTGAGGTTTTAGAGCTTTTAGACAAAACATGGCATGATTTTTCAGACAAAAATTTTGCACCAATTCGTTCGCTTGATGAAGAAAAATCAGTTCTCGAGCTGTTTCATGGACCCACTGCGGCTTTTAAAGATTTTGGATTGCAGCTTGCAGCAGCCTTCTTCAACAAAACACTAAAAAAAAATAACAAGACTGCTATAGTTCTGGGTGCCACCTCTGGAGATACAGGCTCTGCGGCAATTGATGCATGCAAAAGATTTGATTCTATTAAAAGTTTTATATTACTGCCTGATAGAAACATGTCAGATATACAACGAAGACAGATGACAACAGTAAAAAGTGATAATGTCTTCACCCTTCTTGTTGATGGTAGTTTCGACGACTGCCAGGATATTGTTAAACAGGGTTTTAAAGAAAGATCATTTTTAAAAGATAATCAATATCTGCTGGCAGTAAATTCAATTAATTGGGTGAGAATTATTGGACAAATCTGCTATTATTTTTATGCAACCCTAGTGGTTAATAATTTCTCAAAAGGCATTAATTTCTCTGTGCCAACTGGAAATTTTGGCAATGTTTTTGCTTGTTATGCCGCTAGCAAAATGGGCATGCCATTAGAAAAAATAATAGTTGCTGTTAATGATAATAATATTTTAGATAGATTTTTTAGAAATAATGATTATTCTAAAAAAGCTGTTTATGAAACCCTGTCTCCAAGCATGGACATAAGTATTGCAAGTAACTTTGAAAGATTAATTTATGATTTGTATGCAGAAAGAGATTCCAAAATATGCTTAAAATTATATTCGGCATTTCCAAATACTCCCATTGAACTAGAGGGAAAGATTTGGAATAAAAGTAAGGATATTTTTCTTAGTCACACAGTAAAAAACGATGAAACAATTGCGCACATGAAATATATTAAAGATAAATACAATTATCTTGTCGATCCACATACAGCTGTAGGTACATCATCTGTTGATTCTCTTAATAATAAACTTAAAGGGCATACGCTGATCCTCTCAACAGCTCACCCGGCTAAATTTCCTGATGTTGTTAAAAAAGCTGGGCTACAACTATCTGAAGTTCCAAAAAATTTACTAGAAGCTATGGAAGGTAAAGAGTACGCAGTTAAAATGCCTGCATCAAAAGATGATATATTTAAGTTTATAATTAAAAATAATTAAGTGGATCAAGCTGAACTCAATTCGTCTTTGAACGATTTAAATTTAAGGCTAGTAGAAATTGCTAATGGGCCTTTTGCGCTCGATGATAAGGAAAAAAGACTAAAATTTATTGAAGAAAGCCTTTCTACTGAAGAGGTATGGTCAGATCTAGACTTATCTCAAAGCCTAAACAAAGAAAAATCTTCACTTGAAAAAGCAATTGAAAATTACAATTTAATAAAAGAAAAGGTTTCTGACAGTCTTATGCTTTTAGAGATGGCTCTAGAAGAGTCCGATGATGATGCTATAAAAGAAATTTTACAAGAATTTACTGAAATGGAGCAGGGCGTTATTGATTTAGAGTTTAGAAGAATGTTCACAAATAAAATGGACCCATCATCTGCTTATGTTGATATTCAATCAGGTTCTGGAGGGACGGAGGCTCAAGACTGGGCAGAAATGCTATTAAGAATGTACTCTAAATGGGCAGAAAGCAGAAACTTTAAAATCTCAATTACAGAAATTTCTCATGGTGAAGTAGCTGGGATTAAATCAGCATCACTATATGTAGAGGGTGATCATGCATATGGGTGGTTAAGAACAGAAACAGGAATACATAGGTTAGTGCGAAAATCACCTTTTGATTCTGGTAACAGAAGACATACATCGTTTGCTTCTGTATTTATTTCACCTGAGGTTGATGATTCAATAGAGATTGAAATAAACCCATCTGATATTCGTATAGATACATACAGAGCTTCAGGTGCAGGAGGTCAGCATGTCAATAAAACGGATTCTGCTGTTAGGCTTACACATGAACCCTCAGGTGTTGTTGCTCAATGCCAAAGCGATAGATCTCAGCATAAAAATAAAGATAATGCTTTTAAACAACTTAAATCAAAGCTTTACGAGTTAGAATTACAAAAACAAAATGAAGAGAGACAGGTATTAGAAGAAAGTAAGTCTGATATTGGCTGGGGCAGTCAGATCAGATCCTATGTA
>CAJQGY010000014.1 GCA_905478015.1 uncultured SAR86 cluster bacterium | reverse complement strand
TTCAAGAAGATTAGTGAGGCTGAAAAAGGGTTACAGAGTTAAGCTTATCGAGCCTTTTTTCAATGGAGATATCTATAAAGTAAATCTTCTAGACGGATTCAGTAAGGATAAAACATATTATATAATTACAGATGATCTAAATCGCAAATATAAAAAAATGGAGCAGGTCAATGATAAAAAATAAACTTCCAATAATAATACTTTTAGGTCTATTTGCATCAAGTTGTGTAAATATGTCACAGCAACCTACTACAGTATCTCGAAGCGATGTTCAGAAGCAACAAAGTATAACTCTTGGTACTATTATAGATATTACTAATGTAACTATCGAAGGTGATAGAAGGCTTGGTGCAGCTGCAGGCGCAGCAATTGGTGGAGTTGCTGGTAAAAATACAACTGATTCTGATACTGAGTCAGATATTGCTTCTGTTCTCGGAGCTCTAGCAGGTAGTGCTATTGGAGCAAATATAGGCTCATCTTTAACTAAAAAAAATGGAGTTGAGTTGTTGATAGAAACAACCACGGGAAGGCTTGTGTCTATTATTCAGGAATCTAGCGAAATCCGATATGAAAGAAATCAGAAAGTAAGAATCATAAAAAGAAATGGAAAATCTAGAGTCTTACCTATTGATTAATGACAGAAGATTCGTATATTGAAATCTACAATAAAGCTTTAGATATCCTTTCTAGGAGAGAGCATTCGCAAAAAGAATTATCAGATAAGCTTTTAAAAAAATTCTCTAATCAAGATCTTATCGAACAATCTATTCAAAAGCTTGAAGATAACTGTTTGGTTAACGATGAAAGGTTTTCTGAACATTATGTTGCAGCACGAAAAAGAAAAGGATTTGGACCAAAGAAAATATCATATGAGCTTGTTTCAAAAGGTGTAGAAAAATCTATTGCCAGTAAGGCAATATTTGAATCGGGTGAATGGAAAGAGTTAGCACATCAAGTCTTTAATAAGAAATTTAAAGAAGGCGTTGCAGTTGATTTTAAACTTAAGGCCAAGCAAAAAAACTTTTTAATAAATAGGGGCTTCTCTTTTACAGAAATCGAATCAGTTTTTAACTAGGTCATGTTATGATCAGCCCATATGTCTTATGAGGTTTTAGCAAGAAAATACAGACCATCCAACTTCGAGGAAGTTGTAGGACAGCCTCATATAATTCAAGCGATTGTAAATAGCATTGCTTCAAACAAAATACATCAAGCTTATATATTTTCAGGTACCAGGGGTGTAGGCAAAACCACCTTGGCTAGAATATTATCTAAGTGCCTTAACTGTCTTTCTTCAGAAGAGCCTGTAACAAAGCCATGTGATAAATGTACGGTATGTGATGAAATAAAAAATGGAAGACATTTAGACTTTCTTGAGATTGATGCTGCATCAAAAACAGGGGTTGATGACATGAGAGAGCTGCTTGATACAGTTCAATACAAACCATCCTCTGGAAGGTACAAAATCTACTTAATAGACGAGGTTCATATGTTATCTACAAGCAGCTTTAATGCTTTGCTTAAAACTTTAGAAGAACCCCCAGCACATGTCATTTTTATTTTTGCAACAACTGACCCAGAAAAAATTCCAAAAACTGTTCAATCTAGATGCCTCCAACTAAATCTTAAAACTATAAATAAAGATGATTTAGAAATGCATCTTCAGAATGTAATCAATTCTGAGCAGATCGAGCATGATAAAAATTCTCTAAGTTTAATATCAGAATCAGCGCAAGGTTCTGTTAGGGATGCTCTTACTCTTTTAGATCAATCTATAGCTCATGGTAATGGGTCACTTAAAGAAGAGGATGTAAAGGAGCTACTTGGAACGATTGATGACTCTCTTATATCAGACTTAATTGATGCTGTGGTCAGTGGTGATGCTGAAAATACATTTAATATTTTTTATAAGATAGAAGAGCTTACCCCTGAATATGAAAATGTTCTTAAGCATATTATTAGCTTTATTCATAAAGTTTCTTTAGAGCAGGCTCTTCAAAATTCAAACAATGAACCTATCAAGATTATCGCGCAAGCTGTTGATAGGGAATTCATTCAACTCATTTATGAAATAGCTGTTAACTCTTATTCGAAGTTCAGCATCCACCCAAATCCCAAAGAAGCATTAGAGATTTGTTTACTAAGAATGTTAGCCTTTAATCCATTGGCAAGTATTCATGATAAATCAAAATTAATAAACGAAAGTTTGAAGGAAAAAAAAAAATTAAATAAACCTCTTAGCAATCAAAAAAAAGACCTATCAACTAAATCTAGCAAAGTCTCTATTGAACAAAAAGTTGAGAAAAGTCCATCTACAAATAACCTTTTAAAAATAGAATCTAATCAAGATTGGATATCTTTCTTTAGGACACTTAAAATGAGTGTTTTTGTAAAAAATTATTATAGAAATTTTATTTTTATTAAAATAGAAAATAATGAAATATATTTAGGAGGAGATCTTAAAAAATATCAGATACCTCCAAATGTAGAAAAAGAATTCGAAAATATATGTTCCGAAGCTTTTAAAGTAAATATGAAAATTAAACTAGAGCACTCTAATATTAATGACGGACCATTACAGCAAGAAGAGCAAGAAAATATAGCCAAGCAGTCAAATGCAGAAGATAGCATCAATAATAATGACTCGATTAAAAATTTTATGACAAAATTCGATGCAACTTTAAAAGAAAAATCTATTAAACCAGTTAACTAATATGCAAACTGATCTACTAAATGATTTAATAAATTCCCTAACTATTCTTCCGGGTGTGGGTAAGAAATCTGCACAAAGAATGGCATTATATCTTTTAGATAAAAACAAAGACGGCGCATCTTTGCTTTCAAAAACTCTTCAAGATGCAGTAAATAGTATAGATAGGTGTAAGAGATGCAGAATGCTAACTTCAAATGAATATTGCAAAGTTTGTTCAGATACATCTAGGGATAAACATAGCATTTGTGTAATTGAAAACCCTTCAGATATGCTAGCTATTGAATCCACAGGTGGTTTTCGTGGTAAGTACTTTGTATTGCTTGGAAGACTGTCTCCAATTGACGGAATTGGTCCAGAAGATCTTGGAATAGATCAGCTTTTAAACTTAATCACAAAAGAGGATATCAAAGAAATAATTCTGGCTACAAGCTCTACAGTGGAAGGAGATGCAACTGCAATATTCATTAAAGATCATATTAAAGATAGAAAGGTTTCTAGAATTTCATATGGTATACCCATTGGTGGAGAGCTAGAATATGTTGATGGAAATACTATTGCGAGAGCAATTCAAGGGAGAACAGAGATAAATGTCGATTAAATCAGATAAATGGATAAAAGAAATGTCCATTGCAAATGGAATGATAAAGCCTTTTTCCGAGAATCAGGTTAGATTAGATTCAGATGGTAATAAACTTATATCTTATGGTGTATCAAGTTTTGGTTATGACGTAAGGTGTTCAAATGAGTTTAAGGTGTTCACAAATATTAATTCAGCTGTAGTTGATCCAAAAAACTTTGATGCTAATAGTTTTGTTGATGTTAAATCTGACGTTTGTGTTATTCCACCTAACTCTTTTGCATTAGCAAGAACCATTGAATACTTTAAAATACCTAGAAAAGTTTTAACCATATGCCTTGGGAAATCTACTTATGCAAGATGTGGAATCATTGTAAATGTAACGCCTCTAGAGCCCGAGTGGGAAGGTCACGTAACACTTGAGTTTTCTAATACCACAAACCTTCCAGCTAAGATTTATGCTGGAGAGGGCGTTGCTCAAATGATATTCCTAGAATCTGATGAAGATTGTGAAGTTAGTTATAAGGATAGAGGTGGGAAGTATCAAGGCCAAACAGGCGTTACGCTACCCAAGACTTAGAATCTTTTCTAGAGTTAAGGTGTTTGTTCTTTTAGGACTTACATCTTTTATTTTTACAAACATGTAATTCAGCTCTTTGGCCATTAGATAAGTAGTTTTTCTATCTTCATCTTCCCTTATTCTTGTTAGCTCAATACATGAATACTCATCTTCTCCAACTAGGCACTTCTTATCTTCAGACGTTACTGTATAAAAGTTATCTTCAACTTCTCCATTTTTTATCTCTAATAAATTTAGATTAAAACTTTTAAGACCTTTAAGGATATTTATTCTAATTTGCACCTGAGCATTTAAAGGGTCAAGCACTTCATATTGAGGACTTTTTACAGACCATTCATCTCTCCCCAATGAGCTCATCAAGCCCAGCTCTTTATCAATCAATACCTCTTGATCTCTGTTCACAAAACCTGGTTTAACATTAATTACATAACTCTTTGTCGAAACTGTATCGGCGTCAATATTAAAATTTGTTTCAAAATAGAGTCTTGCTAATGTACTTTTGGCCTTAAAAGATAGTGATGAAATGCCATCCTCGTTTATGGTTAATACTCTCTTACCCTTGAGATTAATTTCAGATGATTTGAATCTATACTCAGCTTCATAGTTTTCAATGCTATATGTATTTATTGAAATAAATATAAAGAAAAATAAATAATTAAATTTCATAATTTTTTTGAATTGAACCATTTATTACATCCAGGTTTTTAAATACAACATTATTTGATTTTACATCTAAATATATTGTACCTATACATATATATTGTATGACAAGAGGGAGCATTAAATGTTCAATCTTATGAATCTTTTCTTCTAGCAACTCTTTATCTTTAATTTCTCCAACATTAAAATTTCCTTGAGCTATTAATGGCCCAGCATCAAGCTCGGATGATACATAATGTATTGATATACCATGTTTTTCATCATTATTATCTATAACTTTTTGATGGGTATGCAAGCCTGGGTATAGAGGAAGCAGAGAGGGATGGATATTAATTATTTTACCATTGAAATAATCTGTAATTTTTGAAGTTAATATTCTCATAAATCCAGCTAAAACAATTAAATCAGGAGCCAATATAGCTAGCTTTTTTAATAAAGCATCATCAAAAGCTTGACGATTTTCATAATCAAGATGGTTGATAGTAATAGTATTTATATTCTCTTTTTGAGCTCTTTTTAAACCAAAAGCTTCAATATTATTAGAAATAACCCCTACAATTCTTCCATTAATATTTCCATTATTAATACTATCAATTATTGCTTGAAGGTTTGAACCATTTCCAGAAAGCAAAACCACTATTCTCTTCATATATTCTTCTAAATTTTATTCAAAGGAGATTTGAGTTTCAGAATTTATTTCAACACATCCAATTTCATAATTATTATAACCATGATCACTTATCAATGACCTAATAGATGAAGCATCACTTCCATTCACGATTAATACCATTCCAATTCCACAGTTAAAGATTCTAAACATATCTTTTTCTTTGATATTTCCATTATCTTTCAACCACTTAAATTCCTTTGGAAAATCCCATGATTCTTTTAGGATTCTAACTGAAAGATTCTTAGGAATTGCTCTAGGAAGATTTTCAGTTAAGCCACCACCAGTTATGTGACTCATTCCTTTAATTGCATAATTTTTTATTAGGTCTTTAATTAAATTTGGATACAGATGAGTGGGCTTTAAAAATAATTCAACCATTCTATCCTTTTCGTCTTCTGAGCAATCACTATGTTCTAAAACTTTTCTTATAAGGGAATAGCCGTTTGAATGAGCCCCATTAGACTCGATTCCAATAAGAACGTCACCATCTTTAATATCTGTACCCTTAATTATTTTATCTTCATCAACACAGCCAACCGAAAAGCCAGCTAAATCAAAGTTATTATCAATATAGTGACCGGGCATCTCTGCTGTTTCACCCCCTAAAAGAGCGCAACCTGAATCTTTACATGCTCTTGCTATACTGCCAATTATCAGCGAGGCTTCGTTAACATTTAATTTAGATGTTGCGAAGTAATCTAAAAAAAACAATGGTTGTGCGCCGCACGTAACTAAATCATTTACACACATTGCAACTAAATCTTGCCCTATATTTTCTAATTTATTATATTGTTGAGCTAGCGCAACTTTAGTTCCAACTCCATCTGTACAGGCAACCAAAACTGGATTATTAAAGTCTTTATTTAATTTATACATCCCTGCAAAACCACCAATACTTCCTAAAACATTTTCTCCTTGTGTCAGCGCAACATCACCTTTAATTAGTTCAATTAAATTATTACCAGCAGTAATATCAACCCCTGCAGATTTATATGGATCATTATCTATATTTTCTTTTGTCATTTAGAATACCTATTGTGATGAATTATTTTAACAACAACATTAATTATATATTTCTTTTAATAATTATCTTTTCTAATTACTCCTTTGGAAAGGAGTTTGATAAAATTTTTGAAATTAATCACGAGATTAAGAGCGGTGAAAGTATTGATAAATCTCTAAATCAGTCATTTGATAAGATGATTTATAGACTGAGCGGTTCAACCAAACCATCTAATATTTGGAAAATAATTAATGCTGGTAATTCACGCAAAGATTTTATTGTAAAATATACTGTTAAGGATTACAGAGGTAAGCCTCATGTCTCTTCTGAATTCAATCAAGCCCTTCTTGAACAAACTTTTCGTAAATTAAATATACCAATTATTGGCAAATCAAGACCTGTTTATATGGTTTTATTAGAAATTGACAATGGTTTAAGCAATCCATATTTTGTTTCTGATATCTCAACGAATGAAATGGATGAACATTTACAAAATAAAATTGCTAAATTTTCTTCAAGTAGGGGAGTCTATATAGATTTACCAACATTTGATTTGAGAGATGCCGAAAACCTCTTTTCATATAATTACTTAATTGATCCAAATAAGTACCTTGAATCAAAATATGATTACGATCATTTGATTAATATTAAGGCAACTAAAGTTGGTATTAATGAGTGGAACTTGAGCGGAGACCTTGAAGAAACCCTTATAACAGAGAATTTCAATAAAGATTTTTCAATTAAATTTTTTGATATGCTTGATTCTAAAGTTTCCTATTTTTTGAAATTAATTAGTATCTCATATGAAACTAACAACATTTATAATATTAAAATTGAAGGTATCAATAATGCTAATGAGTATGAAAGGGTAAAAGAGTTGCTAAATAAAATAATTGGTATTAATGGTATAAAAGTTAACAAGTTTTCATCCAAAACCTTATATTGCCAAGTTAATTTTTATGGCCAATTTCAAACTCTCATGAAAGTGATCGAAGAAAATACATTTCTCAATTTAATAGAAACTAATGATACCTCTAACAATATCCATATAAAATATAAGTCATGAGCAGATACTTTATATTTATTCCAAACTTCCTATCCATTGTAAGAATTGGTTTGGTGTACCCAATTTTAAATAATATTAATAATGCAGATTTCATTCAAAGCTTAATATTTTTTGCTCTAGCTTCAATAACTGATGCGCTGGATGGATTTTTGGCCAGAAGAATGTCTTGGCAAACAGATTTAGGTAAAATTTTAGATCCAGTAGCTGATAAAATTCTTTTATCAGGCTCCATATTTATATTGTGGATTAATGACCTTCTACCTTTTTATGTATTCTTTATATTACTGGCTAGAGACGTGATAATTCTTTTGGGCGCCTCTATTCACATGACAATTATAGAGACTGGGACACCCTTACCAAATTTAATTGGAAAGGCAACAACAGTTTTTCAAGTAATTTATATTATTTTAATTTTAGTATTTAAAAGTTTTTCTTACGAAGCAAATCTCGACTGGTTAGGTTTTACCGTTTCAGCTTTAACTCTAATAAGTTTATATATATATGCTCAGACATGGTTTAGGGTGCTTAAAAAGAACCATAATGACTAACCCTAAACAGTTAACATTTCCTTGGGAGAAGAATTTTAAAGCATCATTTGATGGCTTCTTTTGTGATGATAAGAATATTGATCTAATAGATAACTTAAAAGCAGATAAGGGCGATGATATGTTCATCTATGGACCTTCAAACATTGGAAAAACTTACTTACTACAAGCAGTGACTAGTTTTTATAGTGATTTGCAAAAAACTCCATTATATATACCTCTATCTGAGGTTAAGAAGTATGACACTAGTATCATAGATGGCGCCTGCGAAGCGGATATAGTATGCGTTGATAGTATTGATGAGGTTGTTGGATTGATGGACTGGGAAGTTGGCTTATTTAATCTGATTAATGATGCTTCCCAAACTAGTTGTAGGCTAATCTTCTCAGCTTCTATCAATATAGGAATGCTTAATTTTGTCCTACCCGATCTAGAGTCAAGGGTTAGAAAACTTAGTTCTTTTGAAATGTTCTCTGTGCAGAATAAAAATCTTAATCTTGCACTCATGCATATTGCAAACTTTAGATCAATTAATCTTGGTGAAAGGGAGATTAACTACTTACTTTCATATACAAAAAGAAATTTGTCTGACTTAGTTCGGATAGTCGAGAGGCTTGACAGCCTCTCGATGGAACTTAAAAGAAAAATAACAATTCCTTTGATTAAAGATTTTCTATAGCATCACATTCAAAACAATAAGCCATAATATTTTCTTCTTCTGGATTAATAATTTTTGAATATTTAGATGATTTTTCTAATAATATTTTTAAGCTTGGATCAACTTTGACTTGATAGTCAATATTCTTAAGTATTTCTTGCAAGAATAGATCAAGAGGATCAGCTTCTTTTTTATATGTTTTTACAGAATAATCTTCTATATCTGCCATATTAGCTGCTGAAATTAAAGCATCTTCTAAATCACCTATTTTATCAACAAGACCTAACTCAAGAGCTTTAACACCTGACCAAATTCTTCCTCCAGCAATAGGGAGAACATCTACATAGGCCATATCCCTATTTTCTGCTACTTTTGTCACAAACTTTTTATAAGTGTTATCTATACTCGATTGAATAATATCTTTCATATAGCCTGGCATAGCTTCTCTTGGATCCCACTCACCAGCTTTAGTTGAACTTACCCCATCAACTTTAATGCCTGCCCAATCATACAAACCATCCATAGTCGGTACAATTCCATACACACCAATTGAGCCGGTTAATGTATCTTCTTCAGCCCAAATTTCATCTGAGTTAGTAGTCACCCAAACACCACCAGATGCTGCCACATCTCCCATTGATGCAACTATTGGCCTTCCTGTATTTTTAAACTCATTTAATGCATTTGTTATAAGTTCACTCGCCCACACATCACCACCAGGGCTATTTACTCTTAAAACCATTGCTTTTACATCTTCATCTTTTGTAGCAGATTGAATATTTTTTACTATAGTGTCTGACCCAGCAACATTTAATGCAGCTTCTCCAGTCATAATCGCCCCTTCAATATTAACAACAGCTATTTTATTGGGAGATTTATTTGTATCACTTTCCAGAATACTTAAATATTCATCAATAGAAATACTATCAGGGAATGCATAAATATCTTCTTCATTATTAGGAAATTCTTCAAACATATAATTTCTTATTTCTTCTCTAGTTACAACCATATCAACTAAGCCTAAATTTAAGGCAACTTGAGCAGGTTCTGGCTCTTCGGTAAGCATTATATGAACATTATCACCATAGTTCTGAATTGTTCCCTCTGGTAATTGTCTACCTTCTTCCATCATAGAGGTCATCTTTTTCCACATTGGAACTGCAAATGCATTCCATGCAATTTTATCATTTTCACTCATTGAATCTCTTGTGTATGGCTCAGGTCCAGATTTAAAATCTCCAGCAGTAAAAACGTTGTAATTTAATTTTATATTTTTATAAAGATCAACGTAGTATTCCCTTTTTCTTGAAAATCCAAAGGCATCAACTCCACCATACTCATTAACCAAAACTTCATTTGCTTGAGAACTTATTAGGTAGGCATTATTTCCATATCCTTCAGCGTATGCAATTACTCTTTTCCCACTATCTCTAATATTCTTAACTGCCTCAGCTATTTTAAAAGCAGATGCCCAGTACATTCCCAGCTCGGAAACATTTATATAAACTGCACTTAAATCATCATCCGTTGCAGCAGCACCAAGAACATCTAATAAATCCTGTAATTCATATTGCTTTGCTTCAGAACCTCCATTTAATAAATCTTCAATTGAAATGTTATTGCTGCCATAAACCTCAGAATCCACAACTACTCCGATTGGCTTGAACCATAAAACCTTATTTTCGGCTGAAACCTCTTCAGAATCACCAAATGAAGCAAATATACCTCCAAGGAACGTGAAGGTGATTGCTATTAAAACTATAGCTGTTACACCATTGACAAGTATTTTTCTTGTCATAGCCAAGAAGCTATCTGCCTGTTTCCATATTGAATTTGATTTACTCATTTATATCTCCATAAAATTGAAGTATGAATAATAATGTAACAGATTTAAAATGTAAAGGTTACTTTACACCATTGATTTTCTTGGGACCGAATAAACAATGAATAAATAAATATATAATTAAAATTAATTCAATCACATCTAAATAGAATATTGCTATTCCAAAAACTCTTAAAGAAACAAAAAGAAAATATATTAGCAAAATAAAACAAAAAACTTGATAAGATTTTGATGAGTTTAATGCTGCTTTATATATAAATATGATTAAAGGGATAGACCATATTAAAAAAGTAATTAGAGATATTCTTCCAGACATAAATATTAAAAATTTAGTTGCTATTAATAGTAATGTCAGACTAATTGTTATATTTCTATAACTATTTAAATTAAGACTCATTCTGTCATTTTTATAATTTGATTAGCTAGCCTATAACCTGATTTTTTAGCTATTTGATACTCATGAGGTGTTAGTTGTGAGCTCGAGTTGAAACTTTCAACATGGGATGGGCCATAAGGCGTTCCACCTGCCTTAGTTTTACTAAGTTCATTAAATGAATAGGGCGTACCTTGAACTATCATTCCGTGATGCAGCATATAGGTAATTAAGTTAAACAAAGTTATTTCCTGACCTCCATGCATTGAACCAGTTGATGTGAATGCAAGACCGGGCTTATCAACTAATTGGTTTGTTGCCCATAAATCACCTGTTGAATCTAAGAAATATTTTAAAGATGATGCCATTGAACCAAATCTTGTTGGTGATCCAATCGCTAATCCTGAGCATTCAATTAGGTCTTCTTTACTACAATATATTTCATCTTCCTTAGGAATGGATGGCTCTATTTTTTCAGTATTTGATGAGATTTTTGGAACTGTTCTTATTTTCACTTTCATACCAGACTCCTCAGCACCATCAGCTATTGCATGTGCTAAATTTTTAGTAGATCCAGATGCGGAGTAAAATAATATTAGTAAAAATCTCTTATCCATATATTAAACTTTAGTTTAAAATGATTAGTATGAAAAATTTAATTATATCTGCATTATGTATATTGTGTTTAATTGGATGTCAAAAAAATGACATACAAATTCACAATGGTAATAACACATCATTATCCAAACTTAATGAATCATGGTTAGTAATAAATTACTGGGCTGATTGGTGTCCTCCTTGTCTCAAGGAAATGCCAGAATTAGTTGATTTTGCAAATCAAAATAAAGATATAAATGTTTATGCCTTTAATTTTGATCGACTTGATATAGAGGATTTAGATCCACAGATAAAAAGGTTTGGTGTGAAAATACCATCTATAATTTCCTATCCTGGAGATATCTGGGGTATGGAATCTCCGCAAACACTTCCAGCCACTTACTTCATTAATACAGAAGGTGTTGTTGTAAAGTCATTATTCAAACCACAAACAGCTGAAACCTTAAACGAAATTCTCTTAGAGGTTAGAGGTTAGATATTGTTTTCACAATATTATTGTTTAAAAACAACTCTGGATTAACCCGCTCTTTATTTAGATAAACAGTCCAGTGAAGGTGAGGCCCTGTAACTCTTCCTGAAGAACCAACTAACCCAATTTCTTTTCCTTTTTTAATAACCATTCCTTCTTTTACATTAACTCTGCTCATATGACTATAAGAAGTTAGTAGTCCCATACCATGGTCTAGTAATGCATACTTTCCACCATAGAAAAAATCTCCCACAAGGATTACCTTGCCAGCTGATGGTGAGAATATGGATGTCCCCTCAGGTGCAGCAATATCAAGCGCCATATGAGGCGATCTAGGCATATCATTAATGTATCTTTTTTTTCCAAACTTGCTGGAAATAATACCGTCCACAGGCAACTTAAAGTCTAGATCTGAAAGTAATATATCAGAATATGTCCCAATATTACCTTTGATTAAAAGTGCTTCTTTTGTTGCTCTAGCTTGATTCTCAGCACTTAGAGATACTTTAGATGAATCAGTTATATTAATTCGAGATTCACCATAGTTTTTTGGACTTATAACAATTTTATTATTTTCAATATTTACAATATTTTCTACAAGAGAGTAGGGCACTCCAAAGATTACATATTCAGAGCCTTTATATTCTTTAGATAAGATTTGTGCATTTTCAGTATTAATTTCATTAAGTGGAGCAATAATAATTCCACCAGATACTCCCATTATTGCATTATTTGCAAAAACTAAATGATTAAAAAAAATGCAAAATAAAAAAAATAATTTCCTATTCATTCGTAATTTCTTGAATTTTCAATTTAGCTGAACCTTTTCCAAATCTTGCTACAACTTCTTCATTTAATTTAATCTTTGAAACAGTCTTTATTGCTTCACCTTTCTTATTTTGTATTATTGAGTAGCCTCTATCCAAAATGGCTAAGGGGTTTAGCATTAATAAACTTTTTTGAATTTGCTCAATTTTATATTTTTTTGATACAGCAATGTTTTTAACATTAGACTGTAACATCTGTTTGAAAGCATCAGTTTTTTCGCCAAGTTTTTTAATGAGGTTTGCAGGATTTCTTTCTTCTAAAATTCTTGTTAAGAACTTAAGATTTTGAGTGCTTTTATATAAAGTACTTTTTAGAGATTGTTTCATTTGTATTTCCAAATTATCAATCTTTTGTATTTTTTCTCTTAAAATAGAAGCTGGATTTTTAAGATTTGCCTTTGATAACTCAAGAGCTTTTCTTCTCCTTTCAATCAACGACTTATGACCTACAATTATCTCATCTTTTAAACTTACAAGGATGTCACTAAGCCTGAAATAATTTTCTGTAATTATTTCAGCAGCAGCAGTTGGTGTTGGTGCTCTCATATCCGCAACAAAATCTGTAATTGTAAAATCAATCTCATGACCAACACCAGAAATAATTGGAACTTCAAAGTCATATATAGCTCTTGCCAGTTCTTCATTATTGAAACACCATAAATCCTCTATTGACCCACCACCACGAGTAATTATCACGGCATCAACATTATCTTGATTTAACTCATTAAAATTTTGTATCCGTCCAAGCGCACTAATAATTGTTTTAGGAGCAGTCTCGCCTTGAACAACCGCTTCACTTATTGAAACTTTAGAAAAAGGACATCTCCTTTTCAGTGAGGATAGAACATCTTGGTAGGCTGCCGTTGATGGTGAAGTAATAATGCATATATGTCTTGGAAATTTTGGTAAAGTTTTTTTTGTCATTAAATCAAATAAACCTTCGGAGTCTAATTTGCTTTTAAGCATTTCAAATTGCTGCATTAGATCGCCAGCTCCAGCAAGCCTCATAGACTTAGCTATTAATTGGTAATCACCTCTTGCAGCGTAAATACTTACTTGACCAGTAAGTATGCATTTGTCACCATTTTTAGGAGAAAATTGAAGTCTTGAGTTAGCATTTCTAAACATTGCACATCTTATCGACCCGCTTTCATCTTTCAATGAGAAGTAAATATGACCAGATGATGGCTTGGAAAGATTAGATATTTCTCCCAAAACAGATACATTATTAAAGTTATTTTCTAAAAGTCTTTTTGCAGCATTATTTAATTCGCTAACTGAGATAATTTCATTATTCTGTTCTACAATGCTTTGATCCATTTAATAATTATACTTTATGCCTTTCAATATATATCGAGCTAATTACTTTTTATTGTTAGCGTTGGGAGCAACTCTTATTGGCTTTGCCCCCATATTTGTAAAATGGAGTGACTTATCTCCTTCATGGATACTTTTCTATAGAATGCTGTTAACAATACCCTTTTTATTACTTTTAAATTTATTTATTAATAAAAGGCTTTCATTTAAAGTCCATAACAAATCTACAATTTCTTATACTGCGATAGCTTCAGCTGGTTTTACGATTGATTTGATCTTATGGCATTGGAGCATGGGGATAACCTCAATTTCTAATGCAACAATAATTATAAACTCTGCACCTATCTTCGTAGCATTGCTAACTTTTTTTATTTTTAAACATCATTTAAAAAGACAATTTTTAATTTCTTTTACAATTACATATCTAGGTATTACAGGGTTAGTATTTTTTTCTGATAACTATGCAAATGGAAAAATTATTGGTGATCTGATGTGTCTTCTCGCAGCTTTTTTCTATGCTATATATCTTCTTGTAATATCAAGGCTCGGAAAAGAAAGCTCTCTAACTATTATCTTTTATACAACTTTATTTTGTTGTTTATTTTCACTACCGTTTGCTCTTTTTGAGTCTGGTTTATCAATTCCTTCTTCAAAATTTGAATGGACTAATTTATTGTTACTTGCTCTATTATGTCAATTTGGGGGCCAATTTCTAATTACATATGGCATATCTAATATTTCAGCATCCGATGGTTCAATAGGTCTTTTATTGCAGCCTCTAACTGCAACAATTTTGGCAGCATTTATTTTCAATGAACTAATAAATGCAACACAATTGATTTTCATACTTATAGCATTCTTTGGTATTTATTTAGCACGATTGAATATTATTAAAGAGTGATTAGCATTTGATTGATATAAAGAAATTACTTGATAAAAAAACAATAGACAAAATAAATAAGGTTTCTATAATGCTCTATAGTTCATAGTTAATAATAAAACTTATGGGCTAAGTGGGGTGATTAGCTCAGTTTGGTAGAGCATCTCGTTTACACCGAGAGGGTCGGCAGTTCGAACCTGTCATCACCCACCATTTGAGTTGAATTTTTATTATTTATATATATTATTCACTCAACTAAGTGGTCCGGTAGTTAAACGGTTATAATTCCGCCCTGTCACGGCGGTGTTCGGGGTTCGATTCCCCGTCGGACCGCCATTTTAATATGAATATAATAGTATTAAGCCTTCTAATCCTAAGTTACTCTTTGGTTCTTGGAATCATTTTTGCCCAAGTTTTGCTTACAGCACCAGTTGTATTTAAAGTTCTTGATGACGAAAGTGCATCTAAGTTTTTAAGAAAGATTTTTCCAAGGTACTATTTACTTATTCTATTAATATCACTTATATCAAGCTTGATATCCTTTTTATGGTTTGAGCAAATTGATCTTTACATGGCTTTATCTATATCAATTCTTGCTTTTATTGGTTATGCAATAATTCCAATTACAAATTTTGCAAGAGATAGAGGTTGGAATAGTTTATTCAAATGGATGCATAATCTAAGTGTTGCAAATACAATCATCATTCTTCTTATATCACTTACTCAGCTTGTTAGAATTATCAATTCATAAACTTATGTCTTGAATTCTGCTAATTAATACTTAACTACTCTCTATATAAGGAAATTAATATGCCAAAAACTAAAACTAGAATATTTCAAACTGAAACAAAGCAGCTTTTGAAGCTTATGATCCATTCTCTTTACTCAAACAAAGAGATTTTTATAAGGGAGCTAGTATCTAATGCATCAGATGCCTTAGACAAACTTCGCTTTGAATCAGTCGGCAATGAAGAGCTTTCTGGATTGAATAATAATTTAAAAATCGATATAACAATTGATAATGACAACAATAAAATCGTTATTTCAGATAATGGTATTGGTATGAATGAAGAAGAGATTGTTAGCAATATTGGAACTATAGCTAGATCTGGTACTGCTAATTTTCTTGAGAATATAAGTGGTGACAAGCGCAAAGATTCAAATCTTATTGGACAATTTGGTGTTGGGTTTTATTCAGTATTCATGGTTGCTGATAAAGTGCAGGTTTGCTCTAAATCAGCTAATGACAAATCTAGTGTTGGCGTAATGTGGGAAAGCACTGGTGAAGAGAAATACAAACTTAAAGAGATAGAAAAATCTACAAATGGAACTGACATTATCATTTATCTAAATGAGGAATCTAAAGAGTTTTCAGAAACAGGAAGAGTAAAATTTTTGCTAGAAAAATACTCTCAATATATAAATTTTCCTTTAAATATAATTGATAGTGATGGAGAGTCACAAAGAATAAACGAGGCAGAGGCTTTATGGTTAAAGCCAAAGAGATCTATAAAAGATCAAGAATATAAAGATTTTTATAAATTTATTTCTTTTGATCAAGAAGATCCCTTGATGTGGGTTCACAACAAAGTAGAGGGTAAAAATGAATATTCGAACCTTTTATATGTTCCCAAAAAACCACCATATGACTTATGGAATAGAGAATCTCCAAGAGGAGTTAAGTTATATATACAAAGAGTATTTATAATGGATGATGCCAGTCATTTTCTTCCACTTTACTTAAGATTTGTAAGAGGGATAATTGATACAAGCGACCTGCCACTCAATGTTTCCAGAGAATTACTACAAGATCATTTTCTCGTAGATACTATAAGAAAAGGAATTACCAAGAGACTCCTTGATAGTTTGAATAAATTAAAAAGTGATAACTTTGAAATATATCAGGATTTTTGGAAAGAGTATGGCTTAGTTCTTAAAGAGGGGCCAGCCGAGGATTTAGAAAATAAAGAATTAATTTCCAGCCTGATGCTTTTTTCAACCACTGAAAGTAGCAACTCTGTTCCAGATCAGACACTAGACTCTTATATAGAGAGAGCATCGGATGATCAAGATAAAATTTATTACTGTGTTGCAGATACATTTGAAGCAGCCATGAATTCACCTCATATTGAAGGCCTTAAAAAAGAAAATAAAGAAGTACTTCTTTTAACAGACAGGATAGATGAATGGCTTATGGCTTCTCTGATGGAATATAAAGGCAAAGAATTAGTGAATGTTGCTAAAGATATACAAGAAGAAGATTCAAAGCCTAAAATATCAGATTCTGATCAAGACTTTATTGGCAAGATTAAAAAATTGTTAGATGATAGAGTCTCAGATGTTGTTATTAGCTCCAGGTTAATTGATTCAGCATCTTGCCTAAGACTCCCAAACAATGAACCCGGCGCACAATTAAGAAAAATCTTAGAAGCATCTGGTCAAGACCTTGGCGAGTATAAGCCAATATTTGAAATAAATTTAAAACATAAATTATTAAAAAGATTACAAGATTTAAAAGGTAAACAATTTAGCTCTTTTGTAGACTTTCTTTATGATTACGCTGTTATAGCTGAAGGTGGTACACCTAAAGATCCCTCTAAGTACCTAAGGCAGCTAGATAAATATCTTTCATAATGGATACAAGTAATGTGAGCATTGCAGTTCTTGGGGGCGGAAGCTTTGGAACTGTTATAGCAAACATTGCAGCCTCAAATGGAAACAAGGTGTCTCTTTGGGTAAGAGACTCAGAACAAGCTTTAAGAATTAACTCTGAGAGCACAAATACTACATATCACCCTGAGCTAAAGTTATCTGAGAATATAAATGCTTCTGACAACTTAGATAGCGTAGTCAAAAATGCCTCCATAATTTTCATAGCAACACCAAGCTCTATATTTGAAACAATTGTAATTAGAATAAAACCTTTAATTGCAAAAAATACAAAGATAATATCTTGTACAAAAGGTATAAAAAATGATCCTTTTAAGACTATGTCTGACCTAATTGGAGAGCACATATGTTTTGATAACTCCAATAGTGTTGGTGTTCTTAGTGGTCCAAATTTAGCAAAAGAGATAGCTGAAAAGAAAGTTTCAGGCACCGTCATCGCAAGTAAGGATAAGGAATTAATAGAAGAAACAAAAGAAATTCTTTCTTCTGATACTTTCAAGATATATTCCAGTTCTGATATTTACGGTGTTGAGCTTGCAGGCGCTTTAAAAAATATTTATGCGATTATATGCGGGATTGCAGACTCACTTGGCGTTGGAGAAAATGCTATAGGTTTAATCTTGACAAGAAGTATGGCAGAAATGAGTAGATTTGCTGTTGCTAAAGGAGCTAACCCAATAACATTTCTAGGACTAGCAGGCATGGGAGATCTTGTTGCGACATGCACATCTAAATTATCTAGGAACTTTCAACTAGGAATAAGTCTTGGTAATGGCTTGAAACTCAGCCAAGCAAAAGAAACAGTCGGGCAAGTAGCAGAAGGGGTCAGAACACTTGATGTCGTTAGGTCAGAATCAAAACGTTTAAACATTAATATGCCACTCATGGACTCATTATATGAAATTATTTATAACGGATTGAATCCTAGTGTCTTAATTGATGATTTGGTGAATAATTCAAATGAAATTGATGTAGAATTTGTAAACAAGGATATAAAATGAAAAATATAGATAAAGAAGAGATTTTAAAAACAAGTAAATGGATTAGATTTTTATTTATGCTTGGTTATGCGTTTGCAATTAACTTTGTAATATCCATTTCAATTGGATTAGCTTTTATTCAGTTTTTATTTTTCCTATTCACATCAAAACCCAATACTGCAATAGCTAATTTTAATTCTCACTTAATAGAATTTGTTAATGATACTTTAGCATTCCTTCTTTTCTCAACAGAAGAGAAACCTTTCCCATTTAAGAAAGAGGATGAAGAAATTGCTTCTAATAATGAAATAATTGATGCGGAAATTGAAGAAGCAGAGCACCCAGAGCCTAACGATAATGGCGAAGCTAATACCTAGTCTTTAGCTGATTTTAAAGCAGACTGAAGCGTTTGAAGTATTAATGTATTTATTGTCATAGGGCCGACACCGCCTGGAACAGGTGTGAACGCCGAAGCTATTTTTTCTATACCTTCAAGATCTATATCACCGCATTTTTCTGGATGGTATCCAGCATCAATGACTATAGAATTTTCTTTAATCCAGTTCTTTTTAATAAACTTAGGTATTCCAACAGCACCAACTATCAGATCTGCATTCTTTATGATCGATTCAATATTCTTAGTTCTAGAGTGACAAATAGTCACCGTTGCATTTTTGTTTAAAAGCATCATAGCCATTGGTTTGCCTAGTATCGGACTCCTACCAACTACAACGGCATTAAGTCCTTCAATATCAATGTTATAGCTTTCAATTAATCGTATTATGCCAGCTGGCGTGCATGAACCATAAGCATCAAGACCCATTGCCATATTCCCAAATCCAAGACAAGTTACACCATCAACATCTTTGTTTATTGCAATTTTATTAAAACAAGCTCTTTCATCTATCTGATCAGGTACTGGATGTTGAAGCAATATTCCATGTACATTTCTATCGTTATTAAGAATGTCAATTTGCTTAATCAACTCTTCAGTAGTTGTACTGCCTGAAAGCTCTACTGCAATAGATTTCATACCAACCCTAGCACATGTATTCCTCTTCATTTTTACATAAGTCTCTGAGGCTGGATCACTGCCAACTAAAATAGTTGCAAGCGTTGGATATATACCACTTTTTACAAGGCTTTCAACTTGATTTTTTATATCAATTTCTGAATCTGATGCTAATTTTTTACCATCTAGTAATAGTGCATTCATAAAATTATTATCGCATTTTTAAATATTTATTCACATCATCATTGCTTATTTATTCTATAAACTTTAATATTTGCACCGACGGGGTATAGCGCAGTCTGGTAGCGCACTCGCTTTGGGAGCGAGTGGTCGTAAGTTCGAATCTTACTACCCCGACCAAATGCGCCTGTAGCTCAGCTGGATAGAGCAACTGCCTTCTAAGCAGTGGGTCAGGAGTTCGAATCTCTTCAGGCGCGCCATTTTTTATATATAATACAATCATGTATAAAGTTGCTGCACTATATAAGTTTCAATCGATTAGTAATCCTAAAGAAATACAATCATTAATTAGAGACTCTTTAAATAAACTTAATATTACTGGAACAATTCTTGTTGGATCTGAAGGTCTTAATGGCACAATTTCTGGAGAACCTCAAAATATTACTAATGCTATAACTTTTTTAAAATCAATTAATGGTTTTTCTTCATTAGATATTAAATATTCTTCGTCTAAAAAAAATCCCTTTATTAGACTTAAAGTTAAGCTAAAAAAAGAAATTGTTACTATCGGCGATGAAAACGTTAATCCAAACAAAGTTGTTGGTGAATATGTAGATCCTAATAATTGGAACGATCTTATATCTCATGAAGATACTATAGTTATAGATACTAGAAATAATTATGAGTATTCAATAGGAACTTTTAAGAATTCAATCAATCCAAAAACTACAAAATTTAGAGATTTTCCAGAATGGGTCGAAAGTAATGGCTTTACAGATATTGATAAAAAATCAAAAAAAGTTGCTATGTTTTGTACCGGCGGCATTAGGTGTGAAAAAGCATCATCTTTTATGAAAGATAAAGGTTTTGAAGATGTTTATCATTTAAAAGGCGGCATACTTAAATATCTCGAAAGCATTCCTGAGGACGAAAGCATGTGGCAAGGAGAATGTTTTGTTTTTGATGATAGAGTTTCAGTAAATCATCAGTTAATGCCTGGCTCCTATGACATGTGTCATGGATGCAGAATGCCGATAACAGATAATGACAAAGCCTCTGTTAAATATATTAAAGGTGTTGCTTGCCCACAATGCTTTGATACGACCACTGAAGAGCAAAAATCACGATACAAAAGCCGTCAAAAACAAGTAGAGCTTTCTAAATCTAGAAATGAAAGACATATTGGACCAAAGTAAAATCTTTTTAAGTTTTAATCGATGAAGTATCCAATTTTATATTCATTTAGAAGATGTCCTTATGCCATGAGAGCTAGAATGGCTTTATCTCTAGCAAATATAAAGTGTGATCTTAGAGAGGTTCATCTCAAAAATAAACCTCAGGAAATGTTATCTATTTCTCCAAAAGGTACAGTCCCAGTGATGATTAATGAATTAGGAGTTATCGAGGAAAGTCTTGATATCATTAATTGGGTTTTAAGTTTTAATAATATATTTATCAATAAACTTACAGAGAATGAAATCAAACAAACAGATGAGGTAATCAAGCTTTTTGATGAGAGGTTTAAATATAACCTTGATCGATATAAATATGCGAAGAGATACGATGATAATCCAATTTATTACAGAAAAATTTGTATTGATTATTTAAAAGAAATTGAAACTCTTATAAAAGGTAATTGGTTTTATGGGGATGATATTCAAAAGGTTGATATATGCATATTGCCTTTCATAAGACAGTTTAGAATAGCTGATATCGAATGGTTTGATAGCTTTAAAGAGATACCTAATACTAAAAAATATTTAAATAACTTTTTAACATCCAGCCTTCTAAAAAATATTATGCAAAAATATATCCCCTGGGAAGAGGGAAGTGATTTAGTTATTTTTCCTAAAGACCAATAGAGTCATATGACATTGCAATTTTCTCAATTGCAACTTTGTATGCTGCAGTCCTAAAGTCTGGATTTCTCATTTGTGAATATTCTTTTTTAACCTCTCTAAACCCGTCAATCATCATATCGTCTAAACCAGATCTTATTAAATCTATTTCATCAATTCCATCTATAAAATTAGATTTAAATTTTGCAGGCATTTGTTTTCCAGTCATTGTTTCTATAGCTTCAATGATTGTATTGAATTGAATATTGTTTTTCCTTTTTTCAAGTCTTCCAAATCTAATATGCCTTATATTTTTTACCCACTCAAAATAACTGACTGCAACACCTCCAGAATTTGCAAGAATATCAGGAATGATAAAAACTTTATTTTTAGAAAGTATTTTGTGGGCATCAAAAGAGATTGGGCCATTTGCAGCCTCT
The DNA here is from genome assembly GCA_905478015.1 of uncultured SAR86 cluster bacterium. Classification (GTDB taxonomy): domain Bacteria; phylum Pseudomonadota; class Gammaproteobacteria; order Magnimaribacterales; family D2472; genus CAJQGY01. The sequence continues at coordinate 1,481 of CAJQGY010000014.1, read as the reverse complement.
ATAATTAACTTTGCTTTGATATCATTGGCATTTTTTAAAGTTATAACATTTTCCCTTGCAGCAGGTATTAATACATCACACTTTCTTTTGAGTAAAAGACTTCCATCCTTAATAAAACTTGCCTTTGGATAATTTTTAAAACTACCATGTTTTGTAAAGAATTTCTTTGCATGATCTACGTTAAGTCCCTTTTCATTATAGATTCCACCATTGTATTCAGCTATACCAACTAGCTTCATTCCATCATCTTCTGTTAGAAATTTAGAAGCGTTATAACCAACATTTCCAAAACCTTGCAGAATAAAGCTTTTTTCGTTAATGCCATTTGAGTATTTTATCGAACCAACTAAGTCTTCATGCTTAAAAAATTCTCTTAATATATATTGAACACCTCTTCCTGTAGCTTCTTCTCTTCCTATTAATCCATTTTTATTAGCAGGCTTACCAGTAACACAAGCTGCAGCATTGATATCTGTCGGTGACATCTTGCGATACTCATCTGCTATCCATGCCATTTCTCTAGATGATGTACCTATATCAGGAGCCGGAACATTCTGAGATGGACTTATAAGGTCTCTTTTTATTAATTCTTGTGAAAATCTTCTTGTAATTTTTTCTATTTCTTTTTCAGTCCAATCTTTTGGGTTGATTTTAAGGCCGCCCTTAGACCCACCAAAAGGAACATTAATAATTGCATTTTTATATGACATTAAGGCTGCCAAAGCTTCTACTTCTTCAACATGTGTAGAGATATCAAATCTAATTCCGCCCTTAGTTGGTTCCATATGCTCAGAGTGAACAGATCTCCATCCTTCAAATGTATATATGTCATTTCGTAGCCGAACACCAAAACGTACAGTGTATGAAGAATTACAAGTGATGATTTTATTTGCTAAACCTGGCGATATAGAAGTAAGTTTTAATGCCTTATTTACAAACCTGTTTGTGTCAGTTAAAAAATTATTCATAAAAATCCCCTAATTAGAAAAATTATAGTTTTTTTAATCTATAATGTCTCGTTTCTTGGCGGGCGTAGCTCAGTTGGTTAGAGCGCTGGATTGTGGCTCCGGAGGCCGTGGGTTCGAACCCCATCGCTCGCCCCATTTTATATAGGTAGATAATATGTCCAGTAAATTAAAAAAATTAAAGGATCTTGAAAGAATTCTTACAGTCTCTATACCTCTAGAGGATTACACAGAAAAGTTTCAGTCTAAGATAAATAATATTAAAGGTAGTGCAAAGCTTGATGGTTTTAGAAAAGGAAAAGTGCCTAATGATGTCCTAGAAAAGAGGTATGGTGCTTCTATTCATGCTGACGTTGTTAATGACTTAATACAATCATCTTATCCAGAGGCTCTTTCAGAAAATAATTTAAGACCTGCATCACCACCCTCGATAACATTAGACTCAGAAGATGCATCAAAACCCATCGTCTATTCAGCTACATTTGAAGTTTTCCCAGACATTAAACCTAAAGTTTC
>CAJQGY010000013.1 GCA_905478015.1 uncultured SAR86 cluster bacterium | reverse complement strand
TTACTGCTCTATTAAACCCATCATCTAGAGTGAATCGATACTTATCCCAATCTACTGAACAGCCAAGTCTTTTTATTTGAGAGGTTATTTTTTCTTCAGAGAATTCTTTCCATTTCCAAGTCTCATCAAGGAACTTCTCTCTCCCAAGATCCTTTCTTGAGATATCTTCTCTTGCTAAATTGTTTTCAACAACCATTTGGGTAGCTATACCTGCATGATCAGCGCCAACTTGCCAGTAAGAATCCTTACCTGACATATGGTTATATCTTGTATAAAAATCCATGATCGCATATTGGAAGCTATGTCCCATATGAAGTGTTCCAGTAACATTTGGCGGTGGTATTACCTGAGCAAAGGACTCAGTTGCATTAGAATCATTAATGCCTCTTTTAGCCCAAATCTTTGCCCATTTTTCCTCTATTTCAATGGGGTAATACTTTTTATCCATAATGCTGCTTTGCGAAGATTTTTTTTATAGTTTTTTACTTAATAAAAGTTCACTAATTAACGGAACAGGTCTTCCAGTTCCCTCCTTAACAGGGGTGCTATGAGATGCTGTTGCTGCAATATCTATATGCGCCCATTTGTAGTCAGTTGTAAATTTAGATAAAAACGCAGCGGCATGAATAGTTCCAGCTTCACGACCTCCACCAATATTTGCAAGATCTGCATAGCTTGTATTAGTGCATGACTGATGCTCATCCCAAAGAGGTAATTGCCAAGCTCTATCACCTGACTCTTCTCCAGAGGCAATTATCATATCGGCTAAATGTTGATCATTTGCCATAACTCCGCTTGCATGTCTGCCAAGAGCAACAACAACAGCACCAGTTAAAGTTGCCATATCAATTACATATTTTGGTTTATATTTCCCAACATACGTCAAAGCATCACACAAGACCAATCTTCCTTCTGCATCAGTATTAAGTATTTCAATTGTTTGTCCTGACATAGATGTAACTACATCTCCTGGTTTTGTAGCTTTTGCAGAACACATATTTTCTGCACAAGCCATAATACCCACAACATTCACTTTTGCATTAAGCCTTGCTAATGTGGACATAACTCCAAAAACAGTTGCTGCTCCGCACATATCCCATTTCATCTCATCCATTCCTTGAGGTGGTTTTAAGGATACGCCCCCAGTATCAAAAGTTATACCTTTACCTACAAGCGCAATTGGTTTTTCTGTTGTTTTTCCACCCTTGTATTCTATAACCATCATTCTTGGAGGTTCATCACTACCTTTTGAAACGCTTAGGTATGATCCCATGCCCATTTTTGCTAAATCTTTTTCATTAAATGATTTCACTTTTAAGTTTGGAAAGTCCTTAGTCATAGCTTTCACTTTCTTTTCAATAATTTTTGGAGTGGCATGATTTGCAGGAAGGTCGCCAAGGTACTTAGCAGTATTAACTCCCTCACCAATTGCGAAACCTTTTTTTGCAGAATCTTTAGCTTTCTTTAGGTTGGCTCCAGAAAAGTCATTACCATATATAACTAATTTTTTAAGCGTAGGATTTTTCACTGTCTTATTCTTTGTTTCTGTAAAGATGTAGGCATTAGATTCAATAGTTTTAGCAGAATTTTCTATCATCCAGAAAATATCTTTACCTTCAGGCAAGGAAGAGCTTAAAAGTAATGAAATATCTTTTGCTTTTAGTTTGTTTGCTTGTTTGGTTATAGATTTTAATGAGCCTAACCATTTATGCAATGGAGCATCAGCATTCAAAGCCTTAACCATCATAATACTTTCCGCCTCAATGCCATTAACCTTAGGAAGAAGTAACGAAGAGCCCTCATCTTTAAGATGAGAAGATATTGAATTCTTAAGAAACCCCTTAGATGCTTTATCTAGGGCTTTAAAAGCTGCATCTTTTAAAGTATCTTTATTAATTGTAATAACAAGAAGTGAAGTTTTGGCAGAAGTTAAATCAACTGATGAAGTATCTTTAACCGCTATGTTATTTAAGATTTTATATGGCATTTAAGCTCTCCTATTTATAGTATTTACTGATAAGATATTTATTGTAATGCATCACAGTTCTCAAGGCATGTTTAAAAATAATATTCTTTCAAAAAGTTTTAATTTGGAAGTTTTTAAATCTACCACATCTATATTAATAATATTATTTCTATTGGTAGTTGGATCAAGATTTGTATCATATTTTGAGCAAGCTTCTGAGGGACTGATTGATCCATCTATAATTTTATATGCAGTATTTTTAAGGTTTCCTGATTTTATATCTCTCCTTCTTCCACTTTCTTTTTTTATTGGCATATTAATCACCGTTAGCAGACTTTATGCTGACAGGGAAATATATGCTTATTTTTCTACTGGCATTTCACCCATCACATTAATAAAATTTATTTTCCCTCAAGCTATTATTTATATGGTCTTTACGCTTATTCTGAGCCTCTACATAGCTCCAGTTAGCAAGCAAGTATCAAATGAGCTTTTAAAAGTAGATACTTTTGAAGAGCAAATAGCATCTCTTTCTCCGGGAGAAATCTTTAGTATTAAAGGGTCTAAAAGTTTTATAACAGTTAGTGAGAATAATGAAGCCTACTTAAAAAATGTAATTTTTTTTAATGATGACGGAAAAGATTCTATTTTAATTTCATCAGATATACTGAGTATTTCAAGCTCGCAGCTAGATTATGAGCTCTTGTTTAAAGATGGATCATTAACTGCAGGTATTTTCTCAGATGATCCAAAGATAATTTCAAGTTTTAAAAATTTTAAATTTCCATTAGCTAATAACCAAACTGATGCTGTAACAAGTTTTGAAAATATATTTAGCTCAATAAATATTGATGACCCATTAGGATTTCAATGGAGCATTTCATTATCAATTACAATTATAGTTTTGATGGTTATTGCAATCTATATAGGTAAAGTAGAACCAAGGCAGGGCAGGCTATCGGTAATCTTACCTGGAATGCTTATTTATATATTGTATTTAAGTCTTTTATTGCTTGGCAGAGATCATATCGCTCAAAATAACCAAACAGAATTTAATTTAATTTTTATTCATTTAATTTTTATATTTTTTGCAATTTTATTGTATTTAAGAGATAGATTTTTTATTTTAATTTTTAATGAAATTACTAAAAAATTATTCTATAGATTAATTCTAGCAACAATTTTAATTTTATTTATTTTGTGGGCCTTTTTTTAAAATGAGCATCTATATCAATTACCTTATCAAGAGATCACTTGTAATAACTGGTTTTGTATTCGGGCTATTTATTTTTGTAGATTTTTTATTCAATCTCATTGGGGAGTTTGAAGATTTATCCTTAACCTACACTTTCATAAAAGCCTTTAATTTTTCTTTATTATCTATTCCTGATAGAGCCTATGCTTTTATAGAGGGCTCATGTCTTTTGGGCTTCATGATTGCAATGGGATTGTCTCAAGAAGAAGGTAATTTAAATGTTTTGAGGTCTAGTGGAATATCCCCATTAAAAATAGTGCTTCTAACCTCTATAGGGCCATTAAGTATTGCTTTCTTTTTTATGTTTGGCAGTGAATTTATATTTAAAGATATTGGAAATAAAGCCGTCATCAATAAAACAATCATGACTTCAAGCATTAATAACGCCCAAGAAGAATCAGTTTGGTTGATTGACGGTAATAAGTTTCTAAATTTTGAAAGAAAAATTGGAGATCAGATTTTTGGAGTTCAGTATTTTGAACTTCAAGATAACAAAATAAATCTAGCTCTCTCATCATTGTCAGCTGAAATAAAAAATTCTGAAATAAATTTTGATAATTCAACCTCTTTAACTATAAATAAAAATTTATCATCAACATCTAACAATAAGTCACTTACCAAAGATTTCAATTTTCCAATAATCATTTCAAAGAGCCTGCGTGATATTGAAACTCTTACAATGAGAGAAAGCTATAATTTAAATCAGTTATTATCTGGAGATATTGGAAAGCAAGATAGAATTTTTAAAGCACACATTGAAAAAAAGTTTTATAAATTTTTATTTATGCCAATTTCTATAATTATATTAATTTTATTTTTTGGTTATTTTATATTTGGATCTTTGAGGGATTCATCGCCTGGATCGAAAATTGTAATATCAGTTCTTGGAGCTTTCGTGTATCAAATTATCCAAGATCTTACTATAAGTATTGCTATCTCATTTAATATGTTTTTATTGATAGGTGTATGTCTTCCTGCTTTTATCCTGCTAATGTCCAGCTTTATTATGTATAGAAGGCTAAATTAACCTTAAACTAGTCATAGAAATCCTGTCATTTATAGCCAACCTATCTTTTGAAAAATATATCTGAAGTAGGGGGACTCCCATCAAGATAAATATTAATAAGTTGACATAAAATCTCAGCGTAGCTTGCATAAACGTAATATTATTACTTTTTAAAGAGTAGATTTCTATATTCCAAACAGCCATACCAAGGGTTTTTCCACCCCTCATCCAAAAGAAAGAATAAAATATCCAAGCACTAATTATTACAATACTTAGACCTACTCCAGGATGAAGAATTTCACTATTGTTTAACCATAAGGCTATGGAGCCAACTCCAAACCAGACACCTAAAAGCAAAAAAATATCATAAATAGTTGCAGCTATTCTTTTAACGGGTGATACAAACTGTGTTTTTTCAATCATTTTGCTATAGTACTTAAAACATTGAAAATAATAAATAATTTATGAATACATCATCAGAATTTTTAGGCCACCCAAAGGGTTTATTTGTTTGCTTTGCAACAGAAATGTGGGAGCGTTTTTCCTATTATGGAATGCGCGCATTACTGATCCTTTATCTAACAAAGCATTGGAATTTCTCAGATGCGCAAAGTTATATTATCTATGGAGCCTATACATCTTTGGTGTATATCATGCCTGTCTTTGGTGGGATGCTAGCTGATAGAATTTTAGGCTCTCGTAAAGCTGTAACTTTTGGAGCCATATTGCTTGTTTTAGGTCACACCGGTATGGCATTTGAAAGCAGTGTTCAAATATTTTACTTATCATTAGCATTAATTATTTCAGGAGTAGGCTTTTTAAAACCTAATATATCTACAATGGTCGGTGCGCTCTATGAAGAAGGTGATCCAAGAAGAGACCCTGGATTTACAATATTCTATATGGGCATAAATATAGGTGCATTTACAGCTTCCTTGCTTTGCGGGTATCTTGGCGAAACATATGGCTGGTCATATGGTTTTGGCGCAGCTGGTGTGGGTATGTTAATTGGATTATCTATATTCTTATGGGGGCAAGATTATCTAGAAGGTCATGCAGAACCTACAAGCGAACTTTATAAGGAAACTAAATTCAAAATATCATATGAAAATTGGGCATATATTAGTGGTATAGCTATGGTCATATTCTCTTATCTTCTTATTCAGAATCAAGAAATTGTTGGAAACCTTCTCGGTGGGTTTGGGGCAATATGTGTAGCATTCTGGTTGTTTTATGCTCTTTTTAAATGTTCTGCAGAGGAAAGAGATAGGCTCCTGGTTGTGGGCGTGCTAATTTTATTTTCTTTAATATTTTGGGCTCTTTTTGAACAAGCTGGCTCATCTTTGAATATTCTTACAGATAGAGGTGTGGATAGAACAATATTTGGATGGGCCGTTCCTGCTTCAATGTTTCAATCATTAAATGCATTTTTTATATTCACTCTTGCTCCAATTTTTGCATTTATGTGGCTTGCACTTTCAAAAAGAAATATTGAGCCCTCAACGCCTTTAAAATTTGCAATAGGCATTATATTTGTTGGACTTGGTTTTTTAGTTCTTGTTTACGGTATGAATAATAGTGCCGGCATTCAAACTGGAGTTATTTGGATTATGCTTATTTATCTTATGCATACTATTGGTGAGTTATGCTTATCACCAGTGGGACTATCTTCAGTAACTAAATTGTCGCCACAAAGAATAGTTGGCATGATGATGGGAATGTGGTTTTGCGCTTCTGCAGCTGGAAATTATGTTGCTGGCTTGATTGCAAGAGCAACAGCTAGTGAGGAAGTATCAGGCGGAGAAGCTGTCTTTTCATTGAATCAAAAAGCAGCATTTATTGATGTGTATACAAGCGTTGGTCTAATAGCGCTAGCTGTTGGAATTACTTTAGCCTTATTAACTCCGCTACTCAAAAAAGGGATGCACGGAATAAATTAACAGATTTTTTTAAAAGAAAAGTAAATTAATTTAATTCTTTGAGTACACCAAGATATATTGCCTTGAGAGTCTCTAAGTCTTTAACGCTAACACACTCATCAATTTGATGAATTGTTTTATTTAAAGGCCCAAGCTCAATAATTTCAGTGTTCATTTTTGCAATAAATCTACCGTCAGATGTGCCACCTTTTGCATTTTTATCCGCATCAATCCCAGTTTCTTTTTTTATAGAATTAACGACAATATCTTTTAAGGTGCTGTCTGTTGTTAGGTATGGAAGTCCGCTTAAATACCAATCAATATCATAGTTCAGATCTAAGCTTTGCAGTATTGATTCAAACTCATCTCTTAGTGAGCTTTCTGTTGATTCAGTTGAAAATCTAAAATTAAAGACCATATCTAGATGGCCAGGCACTACATTTTTAGCTCCTGTTCCTGATGCAATATTTGATATTTGAAAGCTTGTTGGTTGGAAAATGGCGTTGCCATTATCCCAAACTTTATTTTTTAATTTAACAATAAGATCGCTTGATAAAAATATTGGATTTTTCACATTTTCAGGATATGCAATATGTCCTTGCTTGCCTTTGACTCTCAGCTCGCCACTTAAAGAACCTCTTCTTCCAACTCTAATACTATCACCTAATTTTTCATTCGATGTTGGCTCGCCTACTAAGCAATAATCTATTTCATCAGCTTTATCTATCATATCGTCAACAATTCTATCAATAAAGCCGTCACAAGCATTACCCTCTTCATTACTTGTTAGCAATATAGAGATTCTATAATTAGGCTCTTTAGTTTCTTTAAGGAATTCTTCTACACTATCAAGAAAAGCTGCAATCGATCCTTTCATATCTGCAGTGCCCCTTCCATACATCATTCCATCTTCAATATGCGCAGAGAAGGGTGGATATGTCCAATTTTCTAATGGCCCAGTTGGAACAACATCGGTATGACCCAAAAAGCAAAACAGTTTTCCAGTTTCTCCATAGGTAGCATATAAATTTTCAACATTTAAATAGTTAATTCTTTCGCAATTAAAGTTAAGCTTATTTAATCGCTCCTCTATCAAGTCAAAACACCCCATATCTTTTGGAGATATAGATTCAATTTGTATGAGTTTTTGTAAGAAATTAATCATTTTTATGTAGGCTATTATTTAATTCAATACTTTTTTTATTTGGCTTTGCTATTATTTTGCCATTAAGAGAGTGTCTTATAAAAAGTATATTATTTGCATGAGATAAGTCAGAGCCTTTAACCACATCTAATTTATCACCTTCTATATTTTGCAATTCAATTTTTGATCCAGATGTAACATATAGACCTGCTTCAATTATGCAGTTATTTCCCAAAGGTATTCCTAATCCTGAGTTAGCTCCAAGCAAACAGTTCTCACCAATAGATATTTTGATATCATTGCCTCCAGAAAGAGTTCCCATAGTGCTACATCCACCACCTAAGTCTGAATTATTACCAACCACTACTCCTGCTGAAATCCTTCCCTCAATCATTGCATTTCCAAGAGTCCCTGCATTGAAGTTTACAAATCCCTCATGCATCACTGTTGTTCCTTCAGATAAATATGCGCCAAGTCTCACTCTGCTGGTGTCAGCTATCCTTACATTTTTAGGAATAATATAGTTTGTTAAAGGAGGAAATTTATCCAATGATATTAATTGTATAGGCTCCTTTTTAAGTTGAGAGTCTAAAAGCTCTTGATTTATTTCATCTGCTGCTATTGGGCCTTTATTTGTCCATGCAACATTAGGCAAACTTGCAAACAGGCCATCAAGATTAAGTGAGTTTGGCAAGAATAATTTATGAGATATTAAGTGCAGTTTTAAGTATGCTTCTTCAACAGATTCAATTGTGCTTGATAAATCATCATCATTCAAAACTAAATCTACCTTATTCTCAATTAAAGACTCATTGACCTCAAACTGAAGATCAAAACTTTCTGATTTAATTGAGTAAAAATGCACATCAAGAATTTTTCCAACTTTTGATACAGATGAGAAACCTTTTGCATGAATTTTCATAAGCTTATTATAGGTTGAAGAAATATTAATTTATATGATCTTTTCCAATACAGATGAAATTTTATTAATTTTATTTTGAGATACGCTTGATATTGTAAAATCTTCAACCTCAAAAGTATCTTCTACTTTCTCACCCAAGGTATTTATTCTTGCAGAGTGAATAGAAATTCCGTGCTCATTAAAGGTTTTTGCAATTTTTATTAACAAGCCTGCTGAGTTAAGAGCTTCTACAGTAAGCAAATTCTTTTTTCGATTAACATCTTCAATATTACTTATTCTAGATGAATTTTTAAAAGCGCTATTTTTAATTTTTACCTTCGCTGAATTGCTTGAAGGAGTAAAATTATTAAAATTATTTTTAATTTTTTTTGTTATAGCATCTATTTCACTTATTAATAGAGGGTTGTCATGTGAGTGGAATTTAGTAATAAAGGTATTAAGCGCTACTTTATTATCAATGCTCGAACATATACTTGCATCAATAACTTCAAGCCCAACATTATCAAGCACTTCCACAAGCTTTAAAAATAAACCATCTGCATTATCAACATAGATAAATATCTCGAGAAAATTATCATACCGTTTTCTGCATGCAACCCTAATATCATTTCTGGTAGAAGATAAAATCAGGTCGCTTTGCCATTTTAATGTTTCCGAAGAATGTTTATTAAAAAATGCATCATCAAAGTTTGACCAAATACTTTGCAGAGCGGCATGGTCAGTTTTTTTAATAAGCTTATATACAAAGGCTTGTCTGTCTTTAGAAATTTCTTTAGATGTTTTGATGGGCTCTTTATTTAAAAAAGATCTTGTTGCAAGGAACAGATCTTTTAATAAGCCATGCTTCCAAGCATTCCATAAATTTGGATTTGTAGATCTAATATCGTTAATTGTAAGTAGATATAGATAGTCCAGCCTTTCGGTGTTAAGTACAATTTTAGCAAAATCAGATATGGTTTTTGGATCACTTATATCCTGTCGTTGTGAAATTGATGACATCTTCAAGTGATTGAGCACAAGCCAAGAAATTAAATCTGAGTCTGCCAATGATAAACCTAATCTTTTTGCAAAATCTAAGCTAATTTTTGCTCCAATATCTGAGTGATTACCACCTTTACCTTTTCCTAGATCATGAAACAAACCAGCTATATAAAGCACTTCTATTTTAGGTATTTTTTTTATTAGCTCATTTTCAAGATTAAACTCTGCTGAGTCAGCAATTTTCATTTGCCTCATATTTCTTAATAATTTAAAGGTATGCTCATCAACAGTATAAATATGAAATAAATCAAACTGCATCTGGCCAACTATCTCGGCAAAATCTGGTACATATGATTGCAGAACACCAACAGTTTTCATCATCCTTAGAATTGATGATAGGTTATATTCAGATTTAAGTATTTCAATAAATTTTTTAGATATACCTTTATCTTTTTTAAAGGAATTATTTATTAACTTATTAGATTTCTTTAAAAGGGATATGGTTTGGGAATTGATTTCATTTATCTTCTTGTTGCTCCCAAGCTCAATAAATATATCAAATATTAGCTCTCTATTTTTAGAGGTTAGTTCGAGCTCAAGAAGTCCAATTTGATTTTTTTTAAGATAAAAAGCTCCCTTTTTCCTTTTCAATCCTATTAAACCTTGCTCAATAAATCTTTGTGAAACCATCTCATTAAAACTAGATATATTTTGAACATGAAAGTAAAAACTCTTCATCACTGTTTCTACTTTATCTTTATAGTTTAAATCTTTTTTTATTGACTGCTTGGCTATATCTATCTGGGATTCAAAATTTAACCTATTTTTATTTTTTGAGCATATATTTGTGGCATATCTGAGTGTTTTTATGAATTCATAGGAGGTAAGAGCTGAATTAAAATCTTCCCTAAACGTATTGCACGATCTTATTTGATTATAATTACTCAAACCAAAACAATAACTAAGAATCCATTCTGAATTATGAAAATCTCTCATAGCTCCCGGAGACTCTTTTAAATCTGGTTCTAAACTAAAGGCTGATGAGTCAAATGATGTATGTCTATATAATTGCTCCTGAGATTTAGCTTTAAAATATCTTTTCTTGCTCCATGCTTGACTGATAATTTTTTTTATTCTTTTGCATTCATTCTCTGATGATATCAATGACCTTATACTTAAGTATGAAGTAAGTTCTTTCTCATCCTCTTTAACTATTTTTTTTAATTCATTTATAGACCTAACTGAACAACCAATCTTGAAACCCGTATCCCAGAGACTTGCAATAAAATCTTCTAGATCAGATTCCTTAGTCTTATCTTTATTTTTTTTTATAATTGAAATATCAATATCGGATGAAGGAAACATCTCCTTTTTACCAAAACCACCAATTGCAAAAAGTGAATAATTTTTCTGCAAGCCTGCTGATTTAAAATCTTTAATAACTTTACTCTCTACATGTTTGCAAATCTTATTTAGATAATCATTTGTTTTTTTTGGATTCAAATATATTGATGAAAAATTATCCCAAAAATCTTGATTTAAAAGGGCAATCCTTTCATTCATATGGACTCTTCAGATCTTTTTGTAAGGACTTCTACGCCGTCATTAGTTACAGCCAAGGTATGCTCCCATTGAGCAGAGTTTCGACCATCTTTAGTTTCAACAGTCCAACCATCACTTAGTGATTTTGTATACTTTGATCCTTGATTGATCATTGGCTCTATAGTAAAACACATGCCTTCTTTTAGCTGAATTCCAGTATTTGGATTCCCATAATGAAGAACTTGAGGTTCTTCATGATAGACAGTACCAATGCCATGCCCACAATAGTCCTCAACAACTGAATAATAATTTGATTCAGCATGTTTTTGGATAATATTACCTATATCTCCTAGATAAGCTCCTGGTTTAACAATCTCTATTGCTTTATATAAGCACTCTTGTGTAATTTTAACCAATCTTTCATTATGCGGCTGACATTTGCCTACTAAGAACATTTTAGATGTATCGCCATGCCAACCATCTTTAATGACTGTGACATCTATATTTAAAATATCACCATTTTTAAGAATCTTATTTTTATCTGGTATGCCATGACAAATTACTTGATTTACACTTGAGCATATTGTTTTTTCATAACCTCTATACCCAACATTAGCAGGAATTGATTTTTGTACCTCCGTTATATATTTGTAACAAATATCATCAAGCTCACCAGTTGAAACTCCAGGAACTACAAATGGAGTAATCATTTCAAGAACCTCTGCAGCTAATTTTCCTGCAACTCTCATTTTGTTAATTTCTTCTTTATTTTTTATTGTTATTTTCATTTTTTTCTCAGAAAAACATAGACATAAAGCGACTAAGTCTATAAAGTACAATTTTAATGCTAGCTCATAATTTTAGCCCATTAAAATCCGAAAAATCTTCTATAAAAGTTTCTAACTCTTTTTTATCTAAAACTCTTCAGGGCTTATTATAATGCCTTTTAATTCTATATTGGCACTAGAAGATGGAACTATTTTCTATGGAGAGGGTTTTGGAAGTGAAATTGTTGATGTTGGAGAAATTGTTTTTAATACATCAATGTCAGGCTATCAAGAAATAATCACTGATCCTTCTTATAAAAAACAAATTATTACTTTTACACATCCTCATATTGGAAATACTGGGATTAATATTGAAGATTATGAATCTGAAAAAATTCATGCATGTGGCATAGTTGTTAAAAACTTCTGCTCTAAGCCTTCTAACTGGAGGAGCTCTCAATCATTAGAAGAATTCCTAGTAAAAAATAACTCTATGGCAATTTCTGGAATTGATACAAGAAATCTAACCGCTTTAATAAGAGAGAAGGGGTCAATGGGTTGTTGTATTGGCTCTCTTAATAAAATTAATAAAGAAGATGCTATTAAGAAAGCTCAAGGATTTGATGGCCTGTCCGGATTAGATCTTGCAAAAGTAGTATCAACAAAAGATGCATACGGCTGGATAGAGGGTACTTGGCCTGATTATCTTGAAAGCGAAAAGGACCTTAATGTTGTTGCCTATGACTTTGGGATTAAAAAAAATATTTTAAGGTTGCTGTCTGACTCCGTTGGAAAGGTTGATGTGGTATGCGCAAAGACCTCTTTCGAAGAAATAATGAAAAAATCTCCAAATGGAATTTTTCTTTCAAATGGCCCTGGAGATCCTGAGCCATGCTCATATGCAATTGATAATATAAGATTATTTCTAAAAGCAGGAATACCGATTTTTGGAATTTGTTTGGGACACCAATTACTATCGATTGCAGCTGGTGCTAAAACTTATAAGATGAAGTTTGGACATCACGGAGCAAATCATCCTGTTCAAGACATAGCGACTAAAGAAGTTTTTATAACTAGCCAGAATCATGGCTTTTCTGTTGATGCCAAAACACTACCAGACAATATTATACCTACACACATATCTCTCTTTGACAACTCTCTTCAAGGTATAGAATTTAAAGATAATCCTGCATTTAGTTTCCAGGGACACCCAGAAGCAAGTCCAGGTCCTCAGGAAATACAGGTGCTATTTAACAAATTTAGATTAATGGTGGAAGACTATGCCAAAACGTAAGGATATATCTTCAATACTAATCATTGGAGCAGGGCCTATTATTATTGGTCAAGCTTGCGAATTTGATTATTCTGGCGCACAAGCTTGCAAGGCACTAAAAGATGAGGGCTTTAGAGTAATTCTTGTTAACTCTAATCCAGCAACAATAATGACCGACCCATTAATGGCAGATGCAACTTATATTGAACCTATTAATTGGAAGTCTGTTGAAAAAATTATTGAGAAAGAAAAACCTGATGCAATTTTACCTACAATGGGAGGGCAAACAGCTCTTAATACAGCGTTATCTCTTGCAAAAGAGGGTGTGCTTGAGAAGTATGGAGTAATTCTTATTGGAGCAAATAAAGAAGCTATCGACAAGGCAGAGGATAGAGAGCTCTTTGATAAGACAATGAAATCAATAAATATTGATACTCCAAATTCTGGAATTGCTCATTCTATGGAAGATGCTTTGCTTGTTCAGGAAAAAATTGGATTCCCCTGCATTATCAGACCCTCATTTACAATGGGAGGTACGGGAGGGGGAATTGCTTATAATATCAATGAGTTTAAGAAAATATGTGAAAAAGGCCTAGAACTATCTCCAACAACTGAACTATTAATTGATGAGTCATTAATTGGTTGGAAAGAGTATGAAATGGAGGTTGTAAGAGATAAAAATGATAACTGTATCATAATATGCTCAATTGAAAATCTGGATCCAATGGGTGTTCACACAGGAGACTCAATAACCATTGCTCCTGCACAAACTTTGACTGATAAAGAATATCAAATAATGCGAAATGCTTCATTTAAAATTCTTAGAGAGATTGGCGTTGAAACTGGAGGATCTAATGTCCAGTTTGCTGTAAATCCAGATAATGGAAAAATGGTTGTAATAGAAATGAACCCTCGTGTAAGTAGGTCCTCTGCGCTTGCATCAAAAGCCACTGGATTTCCAATTGCTAAAGTTGCTGCATTATTGTCTGTTGGTTTTACATTAGATGAGCTTAAAAATGATATTACAGGCGGTTTAACACCAGCATCATTCGAACCAAGCATTGATTATATTGTTACAAAGATTCCAAAATTTGCTTTTGAAAAATTTCCTGAGGCTAACTCAAGATTAACAACTCAAATGAAGTCTGTTGGAGAGGTTATGGCCATGGGAGGCAATTTTCAAGAATCTATTCAAAAAGCAATTTGTAGTATGGAAGAAGATCTCGATGGTTTTAACTCTATTTTGGACACTGACAATCCCGATTCAGAAAATGAATTAAAGTATCAGCTCTCATTCCCAGGCCCAAATAGACTTTTTTATGTTACAGATGCAATGAGAATGGGGTGGAGCAATGAAAAAATCTATGACCTCACCAAGATAGACTATTGGTTTCTTGATCAACTTGCTGAAATTATAAAAATTGAAAAACTAACAACTAAAAGAGACATAGCCACACTTGATAAAAATGAGCTTATCTCACTTAAGAAAAAAGGTTTTTCAGATTCTAGGCTAGCCTTTCTAACCAATTCATCAGAAAGAATTGTAAGGGACCATAGAAAATCTATAGGGGTGTTACCAATATTTAAAAGAGTCGATACTTGTGCGGCAGAATTTTCAACTTCAACTTGCTATATGTACTCCTCATATGGTGAAAAGTGCGAGAGCAATCCAACTAAAAATAAGAAAATTATGGTTTTGGGGAGCGGCCCTAATAGAATTGGTCAAGGTATTGAATTTGATTATTGCTGCGTCCATGCATCTCTCGCAATGCAAGAAGAGCAAATAGAGTCAATTATGGTTAACTGCAACCCTGAAACTGTATCTACAGATTTTGATATTTCAGATAGACTCTATTTTGAACCAATTACTTCTGAAAAAATCTTAGATATTATAGATATTGAGTCTCCTGATGGTGTGATAATACAATTTGGCGGCCAAACTCCATTAAAGTTAGCCGACACTCTTGCTGAGAGGGGAATAAAGATACTTGGAACTGATGTTGATGCAATAGATAGATCTGAAGATAGAGAGCGATTCCAGGAGCTAATTCAAAAGCTTGATCTAACTCAACCAAATAACGCTACTGTTAAAAATAAAGAAGAGGCTCTTAAGGCATCTGAAAAAATTGGCTTCCCAATTGTTGTAAGACCGTCATATGTTCTTGGAGGACGAGCTATGCAACTTGTCCATAATAAAAATGAATTAGACTCTTATTTAACTGATGCAGTTGAGGTATCTAATAGCAAACCAGTTTTACTCGATAGATATTTAACAGACGCAATAGAGGTGGATGTGGATGTAGTGTCTGATGGTGAAAATATCCAAATAGGTGGAATACTTCAGCATATAGAGCAAGCAGGCATTCATTCAGGAGATTCAGCATGCTCTTTACCCCCATATAGTCTATCAGCGGATATACAGGAGCGCATTGAAGATCAATCAATAAAAATTGCTAAGGAGCTGAATATTATAGGTCTTATGAATATTCAATTTGCTGTTAAGAGCAATGAAATATATATAATAGAAGTTAATCCAAGAGCATCTAGAACAGTTCCTTTTATATCTAAAGCTATAGGACACTCTCTTGTAAAAGTTGCATCAAAAGCAATGATAGGCAAATCTTTAATCGATCAAAACTTTTCAGCCAAACTTCCAGAGGGCTTATTTTTTGTAAAAGAGGCAGTACTTCCTTTTGATAAATTTCCTTTGGTAGATCCAATACTTGGCCCAGAGATGAAATCTACAGGCGAGGTTATGGGGATTGGTAGAAATTTTGGTGAAGCATATGCAAAAGCCCAAAGAGGAGCAGGTAAGAATATTCCTCTTGGAGGTGATGTATTTATAAGTGTTAAAGATGCCGATAAAAAATATTTAAATAATTTAATACCTTTAATTATAAAAAATAATTTCAACCTTATTGCTACAGGCGGCACTGCTAAATATATTTCAGATTTAGGTTTTGAAGTAAAGAAAATTAATAAAGTTAATGAGGGAAGACCTCATACAGTCGATAGTCTATTAAATAATGAGATTGATTTAGTTATAAATACGACTGAAGGCAAGCAATCAATAGAAGATTCTTCATCCATAAGACAATCTGCATTAAGAACTAAGACTTTCTGCACCACAACCATGTTTGGAGCTTTTGCTATAATGGAAGCTTTAAATACCCATGAAGACGATTGGGATTACTCTTCATTACAAGAAATTAATTAGTTTCAAATATCTTGTTATAATAATATTATGAATTCAGTTCCTATTACTAAAGATGGTGAAAAGGCCATAAAAGAAAAATTATCTCAGCTGAAGTTTATTGAGAGGCCTAAAATTTCTGAAGCTATTGCTGAAGCAAGAGCCCATGGGGATTTAAAAGAAAATGCAGAGTACCATGCTGCAAAAGAGCTTCAAGGTCTTGTTGAGGCAAAGATAAACGAAATTGAGAGCGCTCTATCTAGCGCTCAAGTAATTGATGTAAAAGACATTCCGGAGACAGGTAGGGTTATTTTTGGTTCAACTGTAACCCTTTATAATATTGACGAAGATAGGGAGATTACATACAAAATAGTGGGTAATCTTGAATCAGATCCAGATGCTGGAAAAATTTCAATAGATACTCCTATAGCAAAGGGCTTAATTGGGAAGCATGTGGATGACGAATTAATAATTGATACTCCGTCTAAAAAACTTAATTTTGAAGTCATAGATGTAAAGCATTTATAATGCATGCAGACAAATGGGCTATTAAGGCAAAACAATCTGGTTTTAAAACTAGGGCCGTCTTCAAGCTTGAAGAGATTTTAATTAAAACAAACTCACTTAAAGGAACTCAAAAAATCTTAGATATAGGGTCTGCTCCAGGAGGGTGGTCTCATTATTTAAAATTAAAATTACCTAAATCAGAAATTTATGCAATTGATATACTCGAAATGGAAGACATAGCAGGAGTAAATTTCTTTCAAAAAAGCATAGAGCTTATTGACGAAATACCACAAATAAATCAATTGAAAGGTAAATTTAATCTTGTAATTTCTGACATAGCCCCAAACATTACTGGTATAAATACAGTTGATATTGAAAATATTTATGAATTGAATTTGCTTACTTTAAGAGCAGCTCATAGATATGTAGAAAATAATAATGGTAAATTTATAATTAAGACCTTTCAAAACAGTATGTTTAAGGGTCTTAGAAAAGAAATGGGCTTGTTATTTAAGACAGTCCAAACTTTCAAACCTGCCGCTTCTAAAAAACAATCGGCAGAAATATATTTGTATGGAGCTAAAAAACAATGATGAATAGCATAGTTAGAAATTTATTTGTATGGATGATCTTGGGTTCTTTTTTAATATTTGTATTTAACAATATTGAGAACTCAAACACGAGAGAGCAAATTAGTTATAGTCAATTTAAAGAAGAGGTCTTATCTGACAGTATCGCAAAGGTAGTTTATAAAGGCGATCAAATGACAATTATTGGAGATAGATTAGATGGCTCCAAGTTTGAAACAACTCATCCAATCTTCAAAAAAGATGAAGCAGTTGATTCTGCAATTGAAAATAACGGCGTAATTGCTGTGTATGAAAAAATTGAACAACCTTCAATACTATCCCAGCTTTTGGTTGGGGCATTCCCAATAATTCTTCTTTTAGGGATATTCTTCTTTTTCATGAGGCAAATGCAAGGCGGCATGTCAGGCAAAGGCGGCCCAATGTCTTTTGGTAAAAGCAAAGCAAAGCTCATGGAGGGGGGAAAGGTAAAAACAAATTTTAATGATGTTGCGGGCTGTGAAGAAGCTAAGCAAGATGTTCAAGAGCTCGTAGATTTTTTAAGAGACCCTACAAAATTTCAAAAACTCGGTGGAAAGATACCAAGAGGTGTTCTTATGGTGGGCCCTCCAGGAACAGGTAAAACACTTCTTGCAAGAGCTGTAGCTGGTGAAGCAAAAGTTCCTTTTTTCACAATTTCAGGCTCTGATTTTGTTGAAATGTTTGTTGGAGTAGGCGCTTCAAGAGTAAGAGATATGTTTGAACAAGCAAAAAAACAGTCACCATGTATTGTATTTATAGATGAGATTGATGCTGTTGGTCGTCATAGAGGCGCTGGTCTTGGTGGAGGCCATGACGAAAGAGAACAAACCCTAAATCAGCTCTTAGTTGAAATGGATGGTTTTGAGGGCAATGATGGCGTGATTGTTATTGCTGCAACTAATAGGCCTGATGTTTTAGATCCAGCTTTATTAAGACCAGGAAGATTTGATAGACAAGTAGTTGTTGATTTACCTGACATAAGAGGTAGAGAGGCTATTTTAAAAGTTCATATGAGAAAAGTACCCATCAGTGCTGATGTTGACCCATCCGTTATTGCTAGAGGAACACCTGGTTTTTCAGGTGCAGATTTAGCTAATTTAATTAATGAAGCGGCTCTGTTTGCTGCGAGGTACTCTGATAAAAAAATTGATCAAAATCATCTTGATCAAGCTAAAGATAAAATTATGATGGGTGCAGAAAGAAAATCAATGATATTAAGTGAAGAGCAAAAGCGAGTCACAGCATATCATGAAGCAGGTCATGCAATTGTAGGTCGACTTTCACCCAAACATGACCCTGTGTACAAGGTAACAATAATTCCTAGAGGAAGAGCTCTTGGGGTAACCATGTTTCTTCCTGAGGAAGATACCTATATGCAGAGTAAAGAGTATTTATTAAGCAGAATATGTGCATTATTTGGAGGCAGAATTGCCGAGAATATTATTAATGGAGATGATGGCATCACCACAGGAGCATCTAATGATATTGAGGTTGCAACAAATATTGCAACTAATATGGTTACAAAATGGGGATTATCTGAAAAGTTAGGTCCATTAAAATATGGAGAGGATGAAGGAAGTCCATTTTTAGGAAGATCTGCATCATCACCATCTCAACTAATAAGCGAAGATACTTCTAAATTAATTGATCAAGAGATTAAATCTATTATAAGTACCTGTTACGACAAGGCTGATGAAATGCTTAAAAGCAATCTAGATAAGCTTAATGTTATGGCTGATGCGCTTTTAAAGTATGAGACAATTGATGCAAATCAGATAGACGATATTATGGCTGGGGCTGAGCCTAGAGAGCCAAAAGGCTGGTCTGATGATGAGCCTTCAAAAAAAGTAGATAAAAAAACTTCAATCAAAGGTACTGCCGAAGAGCTATAATTCAATTATGAATTTGAAATTTGGAACAGATGGAATAAGAGGCCCTGTTGAGACTCTTATTACTCCTGAGGCATGTCTTAAAATTGGACATGCTGTAGGAACTATTGCAAAAGAGCTTGGCTGGAAAACCGTAATGATTGGCAAGGATACAAGAGTTTCAGGTTACATGCTTGAATCTGCACTTCAAGCCGGCTTTATATCAGCAGGTATCGATGTAAAGCTTTTAGGTCCCATACCAACACCTGGTGTTGCATATCTTACCAGATCAGTCAGAGATGCATTTGGTCTTGTCATTAGCGCTTCACATAATGATTTTTTAGATAATGGAATTAAAATATTCATGCCTAATGGTGAAAAACTTTCGAAAGATCTTGAGAAAAAAATAGAAAAAATTATAGCTGGTGAAATGCATATAGTTAACACCTCATCGATAGGTAAGGCAGAGAGATTTGATGAGTCTGGCGCTCGATATATTGAATTTTGTAAATCAACTGTTCCTGCTCATTTAAATTTTTCATCATTGAGGATAGTCCTAGATTGCGCTCATGGGGCTTGTTATAAAGTTAGCCCAGCTATATTTAAAGAACTCGGAGCTGAGGTCATTCTAATTGGAGTTGATCCAGATGGCTTTAATATTAACCAAGGTTGTGGCTCAACTCACCCTGAACTTCTTCAAGATGAAGTTATTAAGCATAGAGCAGATTATGGTGTTGCACTTGATGGAGATGGGGATAGGGTAATCTTAGTTGATAGTGATGGAAATATTTTAGATGGAGATGATCTACTGTATATTATGGCATTTTCAAACCCTAACAGAGTGGGTCCCTGGGGAGGCGTAGTTGGGACTAAAATGAGTAATTTCGGCCTTGAAGATGGTCTCAAAAAATTAGGATACAAATTCATAAGGGCTGATGTCGGCGATAAATATGTAAGCCAAAAACTTTCTGAAAAAGGTTGGTTGCTAGGTGGTGAAACCTCGGGACATATTATTAGCAAAGATTTAGTGAGTACAGGAGATGGAACAATTGCAGCTTTAAAAGTTATTTCTTCACTAATGATATTAGAAAAAACACCTAGCGAGGTTCTGTCTAATTACAATAAAAGACCACAAATAAATATTGCTGTACCTGTAAAAAATAAGGATGTTATAAACGATTCGTCTATTCAATCTGCTATCTCTGATGCTCAATCTGATATTACAGTTGATAGAGTCTTGGTTAGACCATCCGGAACAGAGAGTAAAATAAGAGTAATGGTTGAAGCAACTGATGAGAACACAGCCAAGAAATACGCAAAAGATCTTTCTAAATTAATCGAATCAAAGCTTTAAAAAAAAATGATAATAGCTAACTTTAAGTCTAATGGATCTAAAGAGATGATTGATTGCTGGGTAAAGGATTTTAAATCACAAATTCAAGACAATGTTGCATCAGTAGGAGTTGCACCACCTCATATATACATAGACAAATTTTATAAATCCATATCGCAGAATGACCTAGAAAATATAAAAATTGGAGCTCAAGATGTTGGAGCTGGTTCTGGTCCCAATACTGGTTCAATTTCTTCAGCCATGTTAAGCGATCTTAATTGTAATTTTTCAATTGTGGGCCATTCAGAAAGAAGAAAAAATTTTAAAGAAGATAATGCATTAATTAAACAAAAGATCGAGAATTTAATTTCTTTTAAATTGACTCCGGTTTTATGCGTAGGTGAATCTCTTTCAGATTTTGAAGAGAAAAAAACATATACAACAATAAGGATGCAGCTTGAAGAATGTCTTAAAAACATAAGCATACCTGAAGATATTATTATTGCTTATGAGCCTTTGTGGGCAATTGGTTCCGGAAAAACTCCCAGTCCAAATGATGTAAATCAAATTAACGAATATATAAAAGATGTTGTACAATCGACAACTTCAAATAATTACACTCCAAAGGTTTGTTATGGTGGGAGTGTTAATGTTGAAAATGCTGGATCTTTTTTTAAATGCAGCAATGTAGATGGAGCTCTTATTGGAGGAGCATCACTGGATGGTAAGAAGTTTGCTTTAATAGCAAATAAATTTAATAGGAATAATTAGGATGATTACTTTAATACAAATTTTATGCGTGATTTTAGCTGTTGCTATTATTGTGTTAGTTCTTCTTCAGCAAGGAAAAGGCTCGGATCTAGGATCAGCTTTTGGCGGAGGCTCATCTAACTCTATGTTTGGAGCTTTAGGACCATCTAATTTTTTAGGTAAACTCACATCTTTCCTCGCAGCTTTATGGCTAGTTCTAACTTTATTTTTAGCATATCTATATAAAACCGATAATACCGAACAAGTATTTGATGCACCGCTGATAGAAGAGGCATTAGAAGAAAATAAATCAGATACTATTCCAGAAGAGTAGGGGTCATTTAAGATTTTTTTCAGTTTTTCATAGTAACTGGTGCCGAGAGCGGGACTTGAACCCGCACGAGTTTTCACTCACTAACCCCTCAAGCTAGCGTGTCTACCAATTCCACCACCTCGGCCGAATCAGAATTATAACAACATATATTTTAAATATTAATAAATATATAACTTGACCAATGGTAGTACCTTTATTTACACTTCACGTTCGGTGCGATGCGGGGTGGAGCAGCCTGGTAGCTCGTCGGGCTCATAACCCGAAGGTCGTTGGTTCAAATCCAGCCCCCGCTACCACATACATATATTAATTTTTGTGGGGCATTTGCCCTTTTTTTATATAAGAGAATGAATAAAGACGATATAGAAAACATTGTAAACCCTGTTATTGGCAGACATGAATGTTATCTATGGGGTATTGAGATATTAAGAGGCAGGAAAAGGCCTACTTTAAGAATATATATTGAATCTCATGAAGGCGCCGGTATAGAAGATTGTGAAAATATTTCTAGAGATTTAAATTATGAGGTTGAGTTAGAATCATTACTTGGAGAGGATTTTGTTTTAGAGGTCTCTACTCCTGGAATTGAAAGACGTTTCTTTAACTTTGATCAATTAAACGACTATCTTGGGGAGGACTTTAAGATAAAACTCAGAGAACCATTGAATGGGATTAAAAATATCAGTGGCAGCTTAACAGAATGCAAAGATCAGATAATTACAATAGAGACTTCTGATCTTGAATATAAACTAGAATTTGGTGATATGGATTTTTGTAAATTAGAACCAAATTTTGAAAAAATTATGAAGGAAAGTGAACATGCAAAGTAACGAAATATTATTGGTAGTTGATTCAGTATCAAATGAGAAAGGTCTCACGAAAGAAGTTATATTTAATGCTGTTGAAGTTGCATTGGCTTCAGCTTCTCAAAGACACTTTCATGAAGATGCTGAGCTAAGTGTTAGCATTAACAGAGAGACGGGAGAATATCAGACCCATAGAAGCTGGATAGTTGCAGATCCTGAAGATATTTATTTTCACAAAGAAACACATATCTCACCTGAAGATTCTAAACTTGAATTAAGCGATATACATACAGAAGCTGTCGAAAATATAAAATTTGGCAGAATAGAAACTCAAGCTGCTAGACAGGTAATGCTTCAAAAAGTAAGAGAGGCTGAAAGAGAAAAAGTGGTTGCTCAATTTAAATCTAAAGATAAAACTCTGGTTGGAGGTTCTGTTAAAAGAGTAACTCGTGACAATATAATTGTTGATATTGCAAATGAAGCTGAAGCTATACTGCCAAGAGATAAGCTTATGCCTGGAGAGATTTATAAAATAAACGATCGTATTAGAGCTATCCTTAAGATACAAGAGGTTGAGGGAAGAGGCCCACAACTTATGCTTGATAGAGTATGTCCAGAAATGGTAACGGAGCTTTTTAGCATTGAAGTGCCTGAGATTAATGAAGATATTATAGAAATAAGAGGCGTCTCCAGAGAGCCTGGATCACGCTCTAAAATTGCTGTTAAAACTAATGATGGAAGAATTGATCCTGTTGGTGCATGTGTTGGAATGAGAGGATCACGCGTTCAAGCTGTTTCATCAGAGCTGGGAAATGAAAGAATTGATATAGTCATATATGACGATAACCCGGCTCAACTAGTCATTAATGCATTGGTGCCAGCAAAGGTAGATTCTATTGTTATGGATGAAGACTCTAGATCGATGGAGATTGCTGTAAATCAAGATAACCTTGCTCTAGCAATTGGTTCAAGAGGACAAAATATTCGTTTGGCATCTCAATTAGTTGGTTGGGAATTAAATATTATTAGTAGCGAAGAGGCTGAAGCTAAAGTTAAGGTCGATGAAACAGAGTTTATGGTCAAATTAATAGACAGCTTAGCTGTTACAGAAGAAGTAGCAGAAAAGATAATTTCTTCAGGTTTGTCTAGTTTTGATGATATTGCATATGCAGATAACACAGCCCTAAAAAATATTGCTGAAGATGATGCTGAGATTGAGAGAATTAAAAGTGCAGCTGAAGATGCTGCTTTAATGGAAGCAATGGGTGCTATCACAGAGGAAGAAGACAATCTTGATTCATTTGAAGGCTTAGGTATAAGTGAGGACGATATACAGAAACTTTCAAATAAAGGTATTAAAAATAAAGATGATTTTGCTGAGCTCTCAGTTGACGAGCTCCAAGATATTATAGAGATAGCTGATGATGTTGGTTCGGCAGCAATTATGAAAGCTAGAGAAGATTGGTTTAAATAAATTTAAAAGGGAATTATTTTGGCTTTAACAGTAAAAGATTTTGCAAAAGTATTAAAAATTTCAGACACTGCTCTTATTGAAAGAATGCAGAATGCTGGTTTAAAACATGCCAGTAGTTCTGATGAAATTACTGCTTCTGACAAGCAGGCATTACTAAGGTCCTTAAAGGGAGGCAAGGCGCCTGCATCTAAATCAGTAACGTCATCTGGAAATATTACTGTAACTTCTAAAAATAAATCTTCTAATGACGGTCAGCCTATTAAGAGTTACTCAGATAATATTGAGGCTAAAAGAGCTGCAGCATCTGAGCAATTAAAAGAGCAACAAAAAAAGAGAGAAGATCAACTTAAGGAAGCAGCAAGACTAAAACAAGAAGAGCAGAAGAAAAGAGAAAAATTTAAAGCTGCAGCTAGAACTCCTGAAAGACCAGCAAAAAAAGTTAATGTAAAAGATCAGTTATCTAGCGCTGTGAATGCTTATAGAAGGAGAGAGGGTAGCTTTAAGTCAGATGGAGACCATCAGTTTGAAGCTCCTACTGAGATTATAAAGAAAGAAATACAAATACCTTCAACCATTCAAGATGGCGAGTTGGCAAAGCTTATGGCAGTAAAAGGGGGCGTTGTTGTTAAAAACTTAATGGCGCTTGGTGTCCCTGCAACAATA
>CAJQGY010000012.1 GCA_905478015.1 uncultured SAR86 cluster bacterium | reverse complement strand
GGTCTCTTCCTTCTGATTCTCTCTAACTTCCGTCTGCATTTGGTTGTTAGTCGGTTTCAGCAGGTAAAGTTAATACTACGCTTATATTTTCGAAAGTCAACACTTAATATGAAATAATTTTAAATTATTTAAATAAAGCCAAAAATTTTAAAAAATCTACCTCGCTTTCTTCAACATCTATCTTTCCAGATGCTACTTGTAAAACAGGGTTTTTTAAACCTGCTAAAGTTTCTTTAAAAGCTCTTTCAGAAGTTTTGATATTAAGATCGCAGTGTTGCAAATTTTTAGAAATCTCTAAAACACTGTTTCTTATAGTTGCAGCTCTTTCTTGACCGGAATTAAATCTGAAACAAACAGAATATGTTCCTTTGTAAGAGTTTTCTGGGTTAAAACTAACACTTAAAATGTTAAAAATAGTATCTAAATTGATTTCATTTAAAATTGAATCACTTTTTTTAACCTCAGGAAACCCTTCAAAGGAAGGATCTAGCTCAAGCGCAGCAGTTAAAAAATAATTTCTTTTATTTGGGTTTGATGCCCTACTTCCAATATATAGCAATGCTTCTTTTCTGAGTTTATTAGTTTCGACTGTTCTAAACTCTAAGTTAATTAAATAATCTGAGAGTTGAAGTGCCCATTGCATATCTTCATTGTTAACAGCTGCTTCTAGACTGCTAAATAGAATTTCATTTCCTCCAACAAGAGATGCAATCTTTTGTCCTTCTAATTTATTGGGAAGAGGATCAAGGCTAGAAGGGTTTCCATCAAACCATCCAAGATATCCATTATAAATGCTTTTTACAGACCATCTTACTGTTCCATAGAATTCTCTTAATAAAGGGGAGGATGCTAAATTAGGAGGAAGATTTATCATCTGAACAATTTCATTTGGATAATAACCTTTATTCATAAATCTTATAGTTTGATCATGAACAAATTGAATAGCGTCTCTATAGACAATTAAAGCTTTTGTAGCATCTTCACCCTCAATAGGCTTGGTATGACTTGGAAATAGATACTTTGGTTTAAAGGATCTCATATGATCCAGACTATCTATCCAACCAGTGACATTTCTATGAGTTGTTCCTCTAATTGTATAAAGATTAGGAAATGTATTATAGATATTGTCTCCTGGCATTAATGATTTATGTTGAGGTAGCCAAACAAAAATCTGATCATTGGTCTCGCCTGGTGCGTGATACAACTCAAGATCAATACCTGAAATAGTTATCTTTAATTCATCTCTAAAAACAGTGTCAGGCTTTATGTAACCTATTGGGGAATCAGAAACATTTAAACTTGAACCAATGCCTGCATTTATGAACTGATCATCTGGAAGAAGTGTTCCAAACATTCTAGTGCTTCTCTTTGAAATTATTGGATTAATAATACCCATAATGCGCTGAGTATAATGATCTGTTGTTTCGTGAGAGATAATTTGCGGTCTTTCTTGCTGATTATTTATATAATATTCAGCTCCAAATGTATGATCTCCATGGTTGTGTGTGTAAATAATTGCCTTTATTGGATTATTATTTTTACTTTTAAATAATTCATGTACTTTTGCTGCTTGAGATGTGCTGTCTGAGGCATCTATTATTATATTTCCGCCCTCCCCCTCAACCATAATAGAGTTTGCTATTCCATAACCAACAGCTACATGAATAAGTCCTCCAGGCGTACTAAAAGAATACAATTCTTTATTAAATTCCTGGCTATGAGCTATTAGAGCTTCAACACCTGACGATTTAGGAATTTGTGGCAATTCATTCACCTCTTTAGAACAAGAAGTTACAATTAGTAATACTATTATAGAAAAATACTTCATATGCGTCTTATGTTAACTAACCAAATTCTAACTCTAATATGAGACCAATAAAACCTTTGTTAAATCAAATATCATGGGATAGAGGATACCCATTTTCAGATAAATATGATGATATATATTATCAAGATGATGTTATTAATGAAACTACCCACGTTTTTTTAGATTCTAATAATTTATTAAAGAGATGGAGTTCTATTGAAGAACGGGAGTTCAATATTGGAGAGCTTGGTTTTGGTCTAGGTTTAAATTTTTTTATAACTCTTAAAAATTGGATAGAGACTAAAAGAAAATGTTCCCATCTAAACTTTATAAGCTTTGACAAATATGCCCCAAAAAGAAAAGACATAAAGAAAATTCAATCTTTATATCCAGAATTAAAAGACGTTATAGAGTTATATCTCAAATATGCTCCTGTATTATTTGGTGGCATCAATAAAATTAAAATACAAGAATATAATGCTACGCTTTTATTGGTAATTGATAATATTGAAGATGGCTTAGATAGTGTAATGCATAATAAGAGCATGGTTGATGCTTGGTATTTTGATGGCTTTGATCCAAGAAAAAATATCGACATGTGGACAACTGATGTATTCTTGAAAGTTGCTTTACTAAGCCACGAGAAAACTTCATTTGGAACATATACATCATCTGGAATGGTAAAAAGAAATTTATTGGAATGTGGATTTGAAGTTCAAAAAGTAAAAGGTTTTAATAAAAAAAGACATATGCTTGCTGGAACATATATCAAAAACAAAAAAGCTCACCATTCGTCGTATAAGGTTGCAGTAATAGGCTCAGGATTAGCAGCTTCAATAATTTCAAAAAATTTAGCCAACAATAATTGCAAAGTTGATGTTTATGAAAAAAATTCTGAAATTGCTTCAGAGGCATCAAGTAACCCTTGGGCTGCTATGTACCCAAAATTAGCACTAGGAGATGATCCAAGGTCCTTCTTTCTAATTCAATCATATTTTTTTGCATTGAATTTTTATATTGATAATTTTAAAGATTTTGTGAATAGCGGTATTTTATTTCTTTCAAATTCAGATCATAGAAAAGATTGGCTTGATAGACTTATAAAGATAGATAGGTCTGATGTATTTGAAGAAATTGATAAAGAAGTCATTAATGATAAGAACAATATTTCACAATCTTATAGTGGTGTGCTATGCAAGTTTGGTGGAGCAATTTCTCCAAAAGCAGTATCCGCAAAATGTCTAAATCATAAAAATATAACAATCCATACAAATTCAGAATATAAAAATCATTCAATTAAAAATAATAAGGTTTATTTAAATATAAAGGATTATAAAAATACTGATTCTTATGATTATCTAGTTATTTGCTCTGGAACAGGCATTTACAATCATGTGGATAAAGTTAATACCATGAAAGGAGCTATTGTTGGCATTGATAATAATAAGCTTAAAGATATTAAACAGCCTCTAAATCACTCTGGATATATACTCCCATCTCAAGATCAAATAAATTGGATCGGCTCATCCTATGAAAAAGGTGAAGAGAAATTATCAGATGAGGCATTAAAAGATGAGATATTACAAAAAACTAAAAAAATTATTTCATTTGAAGAAAAAAATATTAAGAAATTTTGGTCAGGTGTCAGAACAACCACACCAGATAGACTTCCATTGGCTGGGAGACTAGATCATGAGAAAGTTTATTGCATTGGGGCCTTAGCATCTAGAGGTTTAAGTTTTGCCCCCCTTCTTGCAGATTTTATAACTTGCGAAGTTCTTGGATTATTTAGTCCTCTTAGAAAAGATGTTAAAGAGGCGCTGAGTCCATCAAGATTTAAAAGCTGAGGATAATTTCATCAACCAAGGCGCTTGAACCATCGTCTTTAGTTGGAGATTTGCTGGATCCTTTTCTCCAATCAGCGTAAACAGTCCATAAAGTTGAGTTAGTGCTAATATCTTTTAGATTTATTCTTAAAGCAAATTTAGAAATTGTTCGAATATCATCTCTGTAATATCTATCCCAGCCGTATCTCGAATAGTAATTATTGAAGTTATCACTTTCGATTTCATCTTTTGAAGTGATGTTTATCTCAAAAACAAGACTTGAATCTGGCTTGAAAAGCATGCCTCTCTCAGTTAGTGCATTTTTAAGATCATCTCTAAATTTCTCGAGTGCTATTGGATTAATATCTGAGCTGAGATTTGTTTCATTTATCTTTATGTTAAAATCGCTATAATTATCAAGATTGAAAGTTCCAACTTTATCAACCTCGACAAAAGATTGAGGGTTAATACTGCAGCTAGTTATTAAAAAGAAGGCTAAAAATAGAGTTAAGTATTTCATTTAATTTTTTTTATTAATTTTTACAAGTTTATTATGTTTAATTTAGAAGATCAAAAATATATTCCCTTACTAGATATAAATGCACAAGTGTATGAAGAATCTGAATTTGGGTTTCCTCATATTCATTTGGGTTCAGATTCTGGCGAAAAGGTTTTTATGGTAGCTTTTAGAACTGTGCCTGAAGATTCAAAAGGTGTTGCACATATTCTGGAGCATACTGCATTATGCGGTTCTCAAAAGTATCCTGTTAGAGATCCTTTTTTTATGATGATAAGAAGG
Organism: uncultured SAR86 cluster bacterium; assembly: GCA_905478015.1. Taxonomy (GTDB): domain Bacteria; phylum Pseudomonadota; class Gammaproteobacteria; order Magnimaribacterales; family D2472; genus CAJQGY01. The sequence goes on along the minus strand of CAJQGY010000012.1, from coordinate 13,907 downwards.
TCTTTAAACACCTTTATGAATGCTTTTACATCAAGCGATTGGACTGCATATCCATTTGCTACATTAAACAAAAAAGATTTTGATAATCTTTTGTCTGTGTATCTTGATGCTTCATTTTTTCCAAACTTGGATTATTTAGATTTTGCTCAAGAAGGTCATAGAGTTGAATTTAAAGATATAGATGACATATCAAGTAAAATTGAGATTAAGGGCGTTGTTTATAATGAAATGAAAGGTGCTATGAGCTCGGTTACTAGCCAACTTTGGCATGGTATGTCTAAACATCTATATCCAACATCAACATATAGATTTAACAGCGGTGGCAATCCTGAAGATATCTTAAAACTCACTCATGAAGAATTGGTTAACTTCCATAAATCACATTACCACCCTTCAAATGCAATTTTCTTAACTGCTGGAGATGTTGATCCAAAAGAAATACAAGAATTTATAGCCTCAAATGTTTTATCAAAATTTGAACCTCTTAATAAAAAGATTGCTGTTTCTAATGAAAAAAGGTTTTCATCACCTGCAGAAGCAACTGAACTTTATAACCCTCAACCGGGAGATGAAGAGAATCATCATGTTGTTATGTCATGGTTATTAGGCGAAAGTCATAATGCGGAAGAGCTTTTAGGCACATACCTAATGTCTAGTGTGCTACTAGACAACTCTGCCTCTCCACTAAGAAAAGTTCTTGAAAGTACATCTCTGGGTAAATCATTATCCCCTTTAACAGGATTAGACTCTGATCAAAAAGAGTTAGTTTTTGCTGCAGGATTAGAAGGCACCAAAAGTGGTGATGAGAAGAAAATACAGGATCTTATATTAGGGTGCTTAGAGCAATTAGTAAAAAATGGTGTTGGTAAGGAGCTTATAGAGTCATCTATTCATCAACTGGAAATATCGCAACGCGAGATTGGTGGAAGCGGAATGCCTTTTGGACTTCAATTAATGCTCTCTTGTCTGCCTGCATGTATTCATAGAGATGACCCTTTAAGTATATTGGATTTAGATTCTAGTTTTAAAAAACTGAAAGACAATCTTAATAAAGAAGGCTATATAGAAACTCTTATAAAGGAAAAGCTTTTAGACAATAACCATAGATTGCGATTTACACTTTCACCAGATACTAATTTTAATAAAAAGAATGAAGATAAAATAAATAGGGAGTTAGAACAAAAAAGTAAAAATTTATCAATTGATGAAAAGAATAAAATCATTGATTTATCAAAAAAGCTAAAAGAGAGACAGGAGTCTGAAGATAATCCAGAATTACTTCCAAAGGTGGGAATTGCAGATATACCTGCACAAAGAAAATATCTTAAGCCAGATTCAAGCTCTGACCTAAATAATAATAAATATATTTACAAAACTGGTACTAACGGCATTGTCTATCATTCACTGATATATCCAATTCAGGGACTTGACGATAGTGAAATTGATTTTCTTAATATGTATGCAAATATTTTAACTGATATCGGTATTGGAGATTACACATATGAAGATGTTCAAAAATATCAATCTACAATAACAGGAGGTATAAGCGCTTCAATAGTATTACTTCCCTCATCAAACGAAGATAAAAATAGAGTTGGCCTTAAAATAGCTGGAAAGTCTCTCGAAAAAAACTCATTTCTGATGCAAAAATTGCTTAAAGATACTATTTTGAATGCAAACTTTTTTGAGAAAAAAAGAATTAAAGAGCTCTTAGAATTCACAGCTTCTGCAAATGATAAAGGGATCATCCAAAATGGACATCTTCTTGCGATGAATAGCGCATCTTCTCAAATTAATAAAGCATCTTCAACTTTAGAAAGAATGTCAGGAGTTAAATCTATTTCTTTTATAAGTGCTTTAGCAAAAGACATAGATAATGAATCAAATTTAAAATCATTTATTGAAAAACTAATATCTATACATAATAAAGTTAGTCAATCCCCTTCTATATCCTTTACAGCAAGCTCCTTAGAAGCTCATAAGCTTAACTTAGACTTAACGACTCCACTCTTGGAGTCATGGAAAAATATTGATTTGACCTCTCCACAGGAACAGGAAATTGCTTGGATAACTGGATCACAGGTTTGCTTTTGTGCTGAAGCTTTTCCTACGGTTAACTGGGACCATGAAGATGCAGCTGCTTTGATGATTTTGGGATCAGTCCTTCGAAATGGGTATTTGCATTCTGCTATAAGAGAAAAAGGCGGTGCTTATGGAGCTGGGGCCTCTCAGGACTCTAATAATGGCGTTTTTAAATTTTATTCTTATAGAGATCCTAAATGCAAAGAAACATTTAGTGAATTCCAAAAAGCTAGATTGTGGTCAATTGATCAAATCACAGAATCTCAATTAGAGGAAGGAATTATGGGTGTTGTATCATCTATAGATAAACCACTCTCTCCCAGTGGCGAAGCTGCAAGCGACTATGCAAGTAGACTTGAATATAGAACTCCAGAATCTAGACTGGCCCTAAGGAAAAACGTCATAAACTGTACTGTTGATGATCTATCCAGAGTATCAAAATTATATTTATCCGGGAGTGGCTCTAGGGCAGTTATTGGAGGAGAGTCATTCAGAGATGAATTCTTAGATCAAGGCTTTATTTTAAAGGATATCTAACCAAAGAAAAAAAAGCGCTTTTTCTTAAGTTCCTCTGAACATTTCCAGTATTGAGCCTCATATCTGCCTGATCTTAGTTGAACTCTATCAGCTACTTTAATTAACCATTGTTTTTTTCTATAAGTTCTTTTTTTAAATCCGCCATAGCCTTCGTGATAGGCTAAATAAAAAGACCTAGCATCCTTCTTGTCAAAACCTTGGTAGTAACCTTTGCTTGCATACCAGCCAATAAAATCTGCAGAATCTTTAAAGCTATTTCTACTAGCTCTTGAATTTCCCGTTTCATCCTTATAGTCATCCCATGTATTTGTTAGTGCCTGAGAATAGCCTTTAGCTGAAGAAGGTCTTTTCCAGGGTATGAAACCAAGAATTTTTTCTCTTTCTGGCTTTGCATTAGAATCAAAACTTGATTCTTGAAACACTACTGCCATAAGAACATGTGGAGGAATTTTCCATCTTTTTTGTGTCTGTATAGCAGCCTTATACCAACTTCTCTTCTCTTCAAAGATTAGGCAAATATTATCAGGATTTTCTGGAGGCGTTGCCGCACATGCAGATGTTATTATTAGTACAAATAATACTTTAAATATATTTTGACGGTTCATTTAAGAAATTAGCATAGTTATCTTCATTGATTATATTTATACCTAAGTCATTTGCTTTTTTCAACTTAGTTCCTGCATTCTCTCCAGCTATGACAATAGTAGTTTTCTTTGAAACACTTGAGCTAACTTTTGCTCCAAGATTAATTAAATTTTCTTTAAGTTCGTCTCTAGAATACTTTGAAAGTTTTCCAGTAAGAACAATCTGATATCCTTTGAGAGGTGTATCTTTATCTGATAGCTGTTCAATTGGCTTTACATCAAGCTCAGGTAATAGTCGCACAAGCAAAGATGTAATAAATGGATCTTGGAAATATTTGATAATATTGGCTGCTACTTTTGATCCAATGTCATCTAAATCAATTAGATCTTTGAATGTTGCGTATTGCACCTTATCAAATTCAAGAAAAGCATTTGCAAGATTTCGAGAAGTCGCTTCCCCAACCTCGGGTATGCCAAGTGAGTATATTAGCTTTGATAAGTCTACAGATCTAGATTCTTTTATTGACGAAAGCAGATTGCCAATTGACTTCTTTCCAAAACCATCTAAATTCTCTAGCTCATCTTTGTGATTTAAAAGTTTAAAAATATCTGATTGATCTTTTATATAATTAAGCTTTATAAGCGTACTAATTATTTCTTGTCCCAAACCGTCTATATCAAAAGCTTTTCTTGACACAAAGTGAGTTAGGCTGCCTTTTAAAATTTCTGGACATGTAAAATCCGATGAACACTTGATAAATGCTGCTTTGTTTATAATTTCTTTTAATTTATATCTTTCTGGATTAGATTGAATAAAGTAACTTGCTTCTATCTTGCTTCCAAATGTTTTTATTTTTACTTGCTTTTTATCATCATGCACTCCCCAATCAGATGCATTTTCTTGAATTATTTCAGAGCCACATGATGGACAGGTTGATGGAATTTTAACTTTTTGAGAGTTATCTTCTCTTTTGGAGACATTAACTTTAACTATTTGTGGAATTACATCTCCAGCCCTTCTAATTATTACCTGATCACCTACTCTAGGATCCAATCTTTCAAGCTCATCTATATTGTGCAAGGTGCAATTACTTACAACCACGCCAGCAACCCTTACAGGTTTTAGTCTAGCAACAGGAGTAAGAATACCAGTTCTTCCTATTTGAAAATTAATATCCTCAATAAGAGTTGATGCCTCTTCAGCAGGAAATTTATGAGCAATTGCCCAGCGTGGCGAGCGTGATATAAAGCCAATTCTGTCTTGGAGTTTAAAATCATTAACTTTGTAAACAACTCCATCAATATCAAATGGAATTTTTTCTCGATTTTTGAGAATGTTTTTGTAGTATGAAAGGCAAGATTCCATGTTGTTAACTAATTTATTTAAGTTGTTTGTTGGTATGCCTAACTGTGATATTTTATTAAAAAAGTCATTTAGGCTTTTTATTTCTATACCCTCACAATCTCCATATCCATGAGCAATAAAGGAAAGCGGTCTTCTTGCAGTAATTGCAGGATCTAATTGCCTAAGAGATCCAGCTGCAGCATTTCTAGGATTAGCGAAAACTTTTTCTTCATTTTTTTTAGCGCTGTTGTTTAAATTGCTAAAATCTTTTTTTGAAATATATATTTCACCTCTAATCTCAAGATATTTTGGTATATTGATTGAGGTTGAAGGTAGTAGTTTTTGAGGTATTGATTTAATAGTCTTTATATTTGATGTTACATCCTCTCCAGTTGTCCCGTCACCTCTAGTAATGCCCTTAACTAACAAGCCATTCTCGTATATCAATGATACAGCTGCCCCATCCATTTTTGGCTCGCATAAAATATCAAAATTATCTATATCAATGATTCTTTTTTTAATTCGTGTAAAAAATTCTTTCAACTCATCTGGAGAAAAGACATTTGAAAGAGATAGCATTTGCTTCTTGTGAGAGTATGAAACAAAACCAGTTTCTGGTGTGATACCAACTCTTTGTGAGGGAGAGTCTTGAGTAATTAAATCAGGGTAGTCTTTTTCAATCTCTAAAAGCTTTCTAAAAAGCTCGTCATATTCATGATCTGATATGTCTGGATCATCTTTAACGTAGTAATTATAGTCATGCTTTCTTATTGAATTTTTGAGTTTTTCATAGCCTTCAGTTTTCAAAGTTACTCCTGATTAAAAGAGTTTAACTGTTTAAGTCTCATTATCTCTTGAGCTTTAGATTCTATATGAGAGATCATCTGTTTTGTGATTGGGGCCCTTTCACTGTCACAAATATTTGCATGAAATTTTTCAGAGAAACTATATGCAAAATTTAACATTTCTCTAAAGGTTTGAAGAGGATCATCTCCATTACTTAAATTAGTGGCAATTACGACAGCAAAGGTATTACAGTTTTCTTCAAATGTTCCTGGACTTAATGCATTTGCAACTCTAAAAAGTTCATTGCCTCTAAAATCTTTAAGGACAAAAAAACCATGTTTTAGGCTTGCATTACAGTTAGACATAAAACCAAATAATTGATCTATATCAAAGTTAGTCTTATCAATTGATATAAGATTAAGAATGGCTAATTCTTGGTCATCCTCAATCACATCATTGTTAGAATTTTGATCAAAATCAAATGAGCTTTGTGACTTTAACTGAATACTTTCATCGTTAAAATTATCATTTGGCTCTAGCTCATCAATAACAGGTTCTATTTTTACCTTAAGATCACCATTTGATGATATTTTTTTGATAAAAACAAATATCATGATTAGAACAATCAATACTGATAAACCAATTAAATATATTTCAATATTATTCTGCATTCTAAGACTCAACAAACTCAAGTGCTTGGTTCATATCGACTGAAACAAGTCTAGACACCCCTGGTTCTTGCATGGTTACGCCCATAAGATAGTCACTTTTTTCCATTGAGACCTTGTTGTGTGTAATGAATATGAACTGAACATCTTTTGACATCTCTTCTACCATATTAATAAATCTCAATGTGTTTAGATCATCGAGTGGTGCATCTACTTCATCAAGCATGCAAAATGGTGCAGGATTAAGCTCAAAGATCGAGAAAACCAAAGAAAGTGCTGTTAAAGCTTTTTCTCCTCCTGATAACTGAGAAATTGAGGAATTCTTTTTTCCTGGTGGTCTTGCCATTAAAACAACTCCTGCATTTAAAGGATCGTCATCAGTTAAGGTAAGCTCAGCGAAACCGCCTCCAAATAATTTTGGGAAAACTTCTTTTATTCTTGTGTTTACTGCATCAAAGCTATTTTTAAACATTGATTTTGTCTCGTTATCAATAGTTTTAATTGCTGAAGACAGCTTATCTAAAGCGCTTGTTAGATCTTCATACTGTATATCAAGCTCTTCTTTTCTTTTTGCTTCAGCAGAAATTTCATCTGGAGCAGCTAAATTAATCGCGCCTAGTCTAATAATTTTTGATTGTATCAAAGCCAAATTATCTTGTAATTTAGAGACTTCCATATCTCGATACTTTTCATAATCAATATCGCTAACTTTTAAACCTGATTTATTTATTTGTTCATTAGCATTATCTAAATTAATTTCATAGGTTTTTAACTCTAATCTAGTATCAGTTATCTTTTCTGTAATATTTTTTACATCAACCAATGCAAGTTGTTTTTTACCTTCAAGCTCTCTAAGGCTTTCATTAAAATGAGACTGTTTTTGTCGAATATCTAGCAAAACAGATTCAGATTCAGAGCTTTTCTGGACAAGCTCAGACATTAGACTCTCAATTGAATTTTTTTCAAGCTGTGCAGAATTTATTAGTGATTCAAGCTCAGATTGTCTTTGCTTGTACTCTTCTGGTGAAGCAAAGTTAAGATTTCCTAGTTTAGAAATATTTGTTTGCACTTCATTAAGCGAGTTCTCAAGAAGATCTAAGTCCATTCCCTCGTATTCAGTCACGTTAAGATCAGAAATGCTTATATCAGCCCTAGATAATGCGCTTGAAGCATTTTCTAGGTTAATTTCATAAGTTCTTAAATCTAACTTATATTTATTAATTTCAGAATCTATGGCTCTAAGCTCAAGTGATACCTTTGTCTTTGCTTCTTCTATATCTTTAATTTTATTATCGAAATCACTCTTATTTGTTTTTAACTTTTCTAAATTAGAATCAATTTTTATTTTGTTTGATTCATGTTCTTTGAGTTCTTTTTCTGTTTTATTTATATCATTGCGTGTATGTTTTAAGAGTGCTTCTAATTCTTCCTGTCGATTCAGAAACTGATCTGTTAAAGACTTTGATTGAGCTGAAGCTATTTGCAGTATGTCTTTTAACAAGCCCTTTAATTCGGCAGCCTTATCTTTCAAGCCACCTTTGCTGATATTGAGTTCATTTAATGCGTTTATGATGCTATCTAAGACATGCATTGCCTTTTCTTTAGGACTTAGATTGTCTAGGTTTTTCTCTTTTTCTAGAGCATCTGCATAATTATTCTTTGCTGTATCTAAATTTGATTTTGTTTTTGATTCTATAGAGTAATTTCTTTCAATATTATCTTTTAAGCTCTTTATGACTGCATTAATTTCATAAGATTCTTTTTGTGAATTTTCTAGGTTTTGCAGTAGAGAGATATTGTCATTATTTATAATATTAATTTTATTTTGAAACTCTTCCACTTCTTTAAGTTTATTTGCACTATTATTTTGAAGAGGTTTGATTTGGAGGGTTATGCTCTCTATATTCTTAGAAGCCTCAAGAGCTTTTATAATAGATATATTTAACTTTAACTCTTTCTCTCTTGGGCTCAGATCTTTGAATGCAGCTTCTTTTTTTGATGCTTCCTGAAAGCCTTTTATTGCTCTCTCTAAATTAGTTCTATTGCTTATCTCATCTCTATTTATATTTTTTAAATTAGCTTCATGTTTTGCTATCTCTGCTCCTATTGAATAAAAGTTCTTTTGAGCATTCTCATAAGCTGTTACAACTGATTCATTCTGTGTTCTAAACTCATCTATCTGAGATTGTTTTGTATCAGCCTCAGCCTCTTTTATCAATAAATCTCTTTTATGGCCATCTAACTGCTTTTGAAATTTATCTTTACCTTCTTTGGCTTGAAGTGACAATAGAATAGCAGTATCAAATTTATTTACAGACTCTTCTTCTTTTAGAGAGTTATATTTCTCTGCTGCATTTGCTTGATTTTCTAATCTTTTTATCAATCTTGCAATTTCATCTCTTATATCATTAACCCTAGATAAATTTTCTTTTGTTTTCTTTATTCTTGATTCTGTTTCTCTCCTTCTCTCTCTATACTTGGAAACTCCTGCTGCTTCTTCAATATGAGTTCTTAATTCTTCAGGCTTAGCACTCACTAATTTACTAACCATGCCCTGCTCGATAATCGCATAAGAGCTTGGACCTAATCCAGTGCCTAGGAATATATCCTGAACATCTTTTCTTCGACATTTTGTGTTGTTAATAAAGTAAGTGGACTGTGCATCTCTTGTCATAACTCTTTTGATTGATATCTCATTAAAAGATGCATACTCTCCTCCAATCTTTCCACTAGAATTATCAAATAGAAGTTCAATACTGCACTGACCTGATGGCTTTCTGGAGTCTGTGCCATTGAATATTACATCAACCATGGATTCACCACGAAGATTCTTTGCAGATAGCTCTCCAAGAACCCATCTAACTGCATCAATTACATTGGATTTTCCACAACCATTTGGACCGACAACACCAACTAAATTCGTAGGAAACCCTATTTTGGTTGGGTCTACGAAACTCTTAAAACCCGCTAGTTTTATGTGTTTAAGCTGCATTTTTATTAGTTGTTAACAACTTCTTATATTAAACTATTGTTTCCTTTTAGACCAATCATTTAAGTTAATTTTATAAGTATTTAATGGTGAGTTTGGATCAAAAATAAATATAGAATTAAATTGATAAATTTCGCTATTATCTTTGCAATTTAAATCAATAAAAATTTCTATAGACTCATTATTTAGAAGCGCTGATGCAATATCAAAACCTGGAATTAATGAGTTTTTATTAGATAAAGAATATTCGCTGGTATTTAAAAAAGAGTTTTCTGCAATTGGCACCCCTGGGCCATCTACAATATCTAGTCTTACCCTAGAAGAATTTTGATTACAGTTGGTGGGGTGGCTTGATGTTATATCCAAACGCGCTTCAGAATAGAGTGGAAATCTTGTATCTCTTAATAGTGTATACATGGAATAGAAAATTACCTTTTCTTTTGGCTCGCTGTAAATATCTTCGGCAATAGATATAAGACTTTCTGCTGAATTAAAGCTCTTTAGCGATAGTGCATTTAAAAGATAAGGTTGGATCCAATTTTTTGAAAGGTTCTTTTCAGAAAATACTGTTAATTCATTGTATAGGTTAATCTCAATAGGCTCATCAGAAGATATTTTTTGAATTATTTTTTTATTAACTTCTTTTAGTTGATATGGGTTTGAGCTGTAAAAATTTCCCGTGTAAATTAATAAACATGCCAGAAGATAAAAAAAAGAAAAACCAAGAACAAGGCCTTTATTTTTTGTTTTTTGCGAAAGAAGATATGCTCCAAAAGGTAAAAAAGCAAAAATAGTTAATAAAAAGTAAATGTACACTAGGCTTTTTTCCTAAAAAAGAAAATCATCAAGCAAACAAGAAGAAATATGAATGGTGAATACCAAAGTGCATAAGTCTTTGGTTCTATGGGGGTGTCATATAGAGTCTCTTTCCCAAATCTATCAGATATATAGCTCTTAATATCTTCATTAGATTTATTATCTTCAATCATCTCAGCAATTATTTTTTTTAAGTCTTCTGATACAGGAGCATTTGAGCTAGCTAAAGACCCACTTGTACATTTGGGACACCTTATTTCCTTTATTAAATTAAAGAATCTTTTTTCATCTTCATCATTCTGAAAATCATAGTAAGACTCAGCCAATAAAGTGAAAGAGATAAAGAATAAGAATAAAAATTTATTTAGCATCTATAACGAGACCTCTTTCTTTGATTACAGGTAAAAAGACGTCATTCCAAATCATGTTATTGATTTCGCCCCTATAATGAGCAATGACTCTTTGATCTGTAATTAAAAATGTTTCTGGTGCTCCAGTCACTCCCATATCTAAAGCAAGGCTTCCCTTCAAGTCATGAATTACAACTTCATAAGGATTGCCATATTTAACAAGCCATTCAATTGCATCATCCCTATTATCTTTATAATTTAATCCAACTATATTGATATTATTATTAGAGAGCTCTGTTAAAAAGCCGTGCTCTACTCTGCAAGTTATACACCAGCTTGCCCATACATTAACCAAATAAGTCCCATCTAATAAATTATTAGAAATGAAATTTTCATCATATAAGCTTTGAAGCTCAAAGGCTGGTAAATCAAACTTTTTATAATCAGCGCCAGGATATGAATTGTCTTTAGAAAGATAAAGGTAGAAAAAAGAGAAAATGATAAGCGGAATTATAAAAATAATTATCTTAAGAAGAAGCTTCATGACTTTCTCCTAATTATATTGCTTATTATTAATAACCCTGAAAATGCCATCATTGCTGCTGAAAGCCATATAAACCTAATAAAGTAATTTAGTTGAACATTGACAACCCATTGACCTCCTTCAAGTTGCTCGCCTATTGTTAAATATATATCCCTTATAGGCATTATTTTTATTGCTGTTTCTGAGGTTATTTGCCCTCTAGCAAAATACTTTCTTTTTTCTGGTGAAAGGTAAAATGATTTTCCATTGTGATCAAGGGCAAAGGTAGCTTTAATAGAATCATGGTTGGAGTTATTTAATAATTCAAGGTCATTAAATTCGATTCTTATATTTTCAAATTTTCTAACCTCATTAGGCTTCATATTAAAAACCTTTTCACTACTTAAAATTGAATTTGCTGATATTGATAAAATTAATAACCCTAATCCAGTGTGAGCAATGACACTAGGAGTATTGATATATTTTTTTTCAAGGATATTTTTAATAACTAAAATCAAGTATCTAAAAATTATTATTAATCCCATTAAAAATGAAATCATTATGATAAATGACATATCACCAACAAAATATCTTATTAGAGAAAGACCGATTAGGCCCATAGCTAATGAGATATATAACATATTAAAGCTTCTTCCAGTATCAATAGTTCTTCCCCACCTTGAGTCTATTGATATAACTAGTATCATGGTGGCCAAAATAGTTATTGGGGCATATATTGCATTGTAGAAAGGAGCTCCAACACTTATTTTTTGATCATAGATGAGCTCATAAATGAGCGGATATGTAATTCCCATCATTGTTGAAAAAATAAGCACGCCAAAAAATATATTATTTAATGAAATAAAAGATTCTTTGGAGAGTGCTTTAATATTTTTAGATGATTCAAACATGTTTAGCCTTGAGGCAAATAGACCTAAAGATACAAATAGAATTACTGCTATAAAAGCTAGCAAGTACATCCCTCTTTGGGGATCGTTTGCAAAGGAATGAATGCTGTCAATTATTCCTGATCTAACTATAAATGCTCCAAATAAACTTAAAGAGAAGACAATGATTGAAAGTAATAATGTCCATATTCTTAATACATTTGATTTTGAAGCTACGCTCAAAGAGTGTAGGAAAGCAGTAGCGGCAAGCCATGGCATTAATGCTACATTTTCTACTGGATCCCAGAACCAGTAACCGCCCCATCCTAGTTCATAATAAGCCCACCATGAACCCAAAGAAATACCTATTGTTAAGAAAACCCACGCCATAACTGACCATGACTTAACTTTTTTTTCCCATTCTATTGATTGATCTTTATTTATTAAAAATGCTAAAGCGTATGCAAAAGGAATAACAAATCCAACATAGCCAAGATATAGTGTAGGAGGATGAATTGCGAGAGCTGGGTCTTGTAAGACAGGATTTATATCAGCTCCATTTTCTGGAGCAAAAGGCAAAACTACTTCGAAGGGATTTGAAGTTATTAAAAGAAAAAGTTGAAATCCAACAATGATAATTGAAATGATACCTATGCTAAGGTTTTTAACCTTTAAGTCACGGTCAGTCGATAAATTAAATATAAACCCCCATAGAGAGAGAAAGATAATCCATAAAAACATTGACCCCTCATGGGCACTCCAAATCGAAGTTACTTTATAAAAGTTAGGAAGTAAGGAGTTAGAGTGCTGAGCTATATAACTTACAGAAAAGTTATCTGTTAAGGCCAAATACACATATAAAAGAAAGGATATTAAAAAGAGCAGAAAAGCATGAGAGTAAGATCTTTTTATAAGTAACGTTGAATGGGATACTGACCTATCTAGAATCAGTACTAACGTGAATGTAAGCATAAAAATTGCTGTCGATAAAATAGATAAATAGTGTGCTATATCTAATATCATTTTTCTTTAAGAGCAGGTGGCATATAGTTCTCATCATGTTTTGCTAATACCTTTTCTGCATCAAGCTTCCCTTCATTAAGATAGCCCAAAACAACCACCCCGCTACCTTCTTTAAACAGGTCTGGCACTATGCCGGTATAAGACACGTCTACTGTTTCGCTATAATCTGTAATTGTAAAATTAATAGTTGTATTATCTCTATCAACCGAACCTTCAAGCACCATACCTCCAACTTTTACTCTTCTGTTATCAGATATTTCTTCTGTTATTAGTTCAGATGGAGTAAAGAAATAGTCAAGATTAGAATTTAGGGCATACAAAACCATTAATATACCTGATCCTGAAAGCAATGACAGCAGCAAAATATTTATGAGTCTTTTTTTTCTATGAACCTTCATTTAACTCTTTTCTGATATTTTTTTATTAACAAATTAAAAATATAAAATGAAGTTGAAATTGTAATAAGGAATAAGCTAAAAACTGCCCATACATAAACCCCATGACCATCCATATTTAAAACATCTGATAATGAACTAAAGGCAAAATTAGACATGATCTTTTACCCAACTCTTATTTTTTTCTCTAATGTAGATTTGAACTTTAGATGAAAGTATTACAAGGCATGCCACTAGACCAGCAAAGCCAATCATAGACATAAATAAAGGATATAACATAGACGGATCGATTGAGGGTTTATCTGAGATGGTAATAGAAGCTGGTTGGTGTAAGGAACTCCACCAATCAACTGATTTCTTAATAATAGGTATTTGAATGAACCCTATAATTGCAAGATAGGCCAAGAGTTTGTCTGCCTTATCAAAGTTATTAAAAGAGTTATGAAGAGATATTAGTCCTAGATACATTATAAATAAGATTAGCGTAGATGTGATTCTTGCATCCCACTCCCACCAAGTCCCCCAAGTGGGTATTCCCCATATAGAGCCTGATACCAAAGCTATAAAGGTTACCATTGCTCCAATAGGCGCTATTGATCTAGCTAGATATGCTGCAAGTTTTACTCTCCATATTAAAAATACAGCACTTGATATTGCCATAGCTGCATACAAGGACTGTGCAACAAAGGATGCAGGAACATGAAAGTATATAATCCTGTATGAGTGCCCTTGAACAAAGTCTTTAGGTGTAAACAAAAGACCCCAAATGATTGCAAATAAATATATAAAGAGAGAGATATATAAAAGCCATGGGTACAGTCTATTCACTTGATAGAAATAAGTCTTCGGAGAAGCAAACTGATGTATAAACTTTTTTATCACAATAATTAAGATTTCTCTTAACAATTACTCCAAATGTGTT
>CAJQGY010000011.1 GCA_905478015.1 uncultured SAR86 cluster bacterium | reverse complement strand
CCAATTCCTTTACAGAATAACTTAAGACCACCACCAGAACCTGTTGATTCAATTACCGGGGTGTTAAATTCTGTTTTTTTACCGAACCTTTCAGCAACAACTGTTGCAAAAGGATAAACAGTTGATGAGCCTACTATTTTAATAGTGTCTCTCGCAGCTGCCTGAGCTAAAGTTGAGATAGAGCTTATGATTATAAATGTCACGTATAAGCTTAAAATTTTCTTCATCATATTTCTCCTGTTGAAATGAAGTTATCTTTGGTGAACTTATGATAAAAAAATACTGCAACTTTAAAGCTACAGCTATGAAAATATTAGTGAAGAGTAATCAACGCAATTATGACAATTGTGAACTTTTAGATTGCAGAGTGGTGGGTCTGGGTGGACTCGAACCACCGACCTCACCCTTATCAGGGGTGCGCTCTAACCAAGCTGAGCTACAGACCCATAAAAATGGGAATGAGCATTCTACCTTTAGAATCCAATTTGGACAATTAATCTTTAAAGATTTTTAAGCGATTTATAAAGTGTGAAATAAATATATGCTAGAGGAAGCGCTAGAAGATACTCTGCCATTGATAAGAATGTTAGATTAACCAAACCAGGTTCAATAACAGCCCCAACAACTAAAGATATTAATAAAGTTAGAGAAACAAAAGATAGAGTAAGAGAAAATAATCTTCCACCATGCTCATCAGTTGACTCCCATGACTTGCCTATTGACTCAAAAACACCTTTATCTTCAAGCACAATATAGCCAAAAGTAAGAGATAGCCTCGCCATCAAATAAATTCCAGGAAGTATTAGAAAAATAAACCCTATAAGTGAAGCTAGGCCAACAATGATTGTGGCTCCCAATAGCGGAAAAAACTTCTTAATGCCGGTAATTTGAGCATCTAGAGGTGATATATCACCATCATTCTCAATGCTAGAAAAGGCGACCCAAATACCCCCAACGAATCCCATTTGGATAACTGTGGCTAAGGCAGCAGTTAGAAAAAATAAGGAGCCATTTGAGTTAATATATTCTATTAAATCCTCTGGTTGAGTTGCATCCTGTATAGGCAGTAATAAATAAGCAACTGACACTTCCATAAAAGCTACTGGTAATGCCAATGCAACAAGATAACCAAGATGGTTAGAAGTAAATTTCCACGCACTCAAGAATTGATTCATGGGGGGATTATAAAGTACTATGCTTTGATATGAATAAATTACCTATAATTTTGTCACTACTGTTAATAATTTCTTGTAATAAGGAAGCAAATCAAATGGAATATCCCGATTCTAATAAAAATTATTTTGTTGAAAATATTCATGGCTATGATGTAGAAGATTCCTATAGGTGGCTTGAAGATTTCACTAGTGATGAAAGCCTGGATTGGGTGAAGCGCCAAAATGATTTCACTAATAAGTTTATAGAGAATTCTGAATACAAAAAACCAATAGCTGAATACTTAAGTGGGATATGGGATTCTGACTCTCAAAGCACTCCTTTCAAAGTAAAGGAGAAAACATTTTTTTACTACAATGATGGCTCATGGCAGCAAAGTAAATTAATGGTCCAAAAATGTGATTCATGTGAGTTTGAGGTTTTACTTGATCCTAATCAATTCTCCGAAGATGGAACTGTTTCACTTTCTGGAATAAGTATAAGCAACGATGGGAAGCTTCTTGCATATGGAATTTCTGATGGAGGTTCTGACTGGCGAACATGGATGTTGCTTGATATAGAAAGTGGCAAAGAGTTAGAAGATAGGATTACTTGGTCAAAATTCTCTACGCCGGCATGGGAAAACGACAGCTCTGGGTTTTATTATCAAAAGTATGATGAACCAAAGGATGAGCTACTTAAAGATATTAATACAGCTCCTAAACTAATGTTCCATAAAATTGGTAATGATCAAAAACAAGACACGATCATGTATGAGAATTCATCAAAGCCTAGATGGAGCTGGGGTATTAGTATTGTGAAAGATACTGACATCAAATTCTTATCGATATCAGAGGGAACTGATGAACGAAATAGGCTTTTTGTTAAGCTCAATGATGATGAGGATTTTCAGCCAATAATTGATGAGCTTCAGGCTGCTTATTCTCTGATTGGATATAAAGATGAAATATTTTGGTTTTACACAACAGAGAATGCGGTTAATGGAAAAATTATTTCCTTAAAGATTGATGATGGCAAATTTATTTGGGATGAGGTTATTAAAGAAACAAAAAATAATATAAGCAGCGTAAATATTATTAACAATAAATTTGTAATTAATTACATGGTAGACACATTTTCAGAAATATTTTTCTATTCTCTTGATGGAATATTTTTAGAAAAATTAAATGCTTTTACAGAAGCAACAATATCTGGTTTTGGAGGAGATATTGATGATACTGATTCCTTCCTCTCTGTAACTAGCTTTGTTAGGCCAAGAGAAATTCACAAAATTAACTTAGAGACTCTGGAGACCTCATTGTTTTGGAAGGAGGATCTAAAAAAGTATTCTGCAGATGATTATGTGTCTGATTTTAAATTCTTCGAATCAAAAGATGGAACAAAAATTCCAATACATATTAGTTATAAAAAATCTACGAATATAACTGAAAATACTCCTGTCATGCTCTATGGGTACGGAGGTTTTAACATATCCTTAACACCAAGGTTTAGTAAGAGTCATGCGGCATGGAAAAATCAGGGTGGCGTATTCGCTGTTGTAAATCTTAGGGGTGGAAGTGAGTACGGTGATACCTGGCATGAGCAAGGCATGTTACTCAATAAACAAAACGTCTTTGATGATTTTGCATATGCTGCAAAGTTTCTTCATTCCTCAAATATTGGATCTCCAAAAACAACAGCAATTATTGGTGGTTCTAATGGAGGGCTTTTAGTTGCAGCGACTATGCTACAAAACCCAGACTTATTTGAAGTAGCTATTCCTCAGGTTGGCGTTTTAGACATGCTTAGGTTTCATAAATTTACCATTGGTTGGGCTTGGGAGAGTGACTATGGATCTCCGGATAACAAAGAAGAGTTTGAGAACCTTCTTGCATACTCTCCGTACCATAATGTGTTGGAAAATAAATGTTACCCAAAAACATTAGTCACAACAGCAAGTAGAGACGATAGAGTTGTGCCTTCTCACTCCTTTAAATTTGCAGCAAGATTGCAAGAGCTTCAGGGTTGCGATAACCCTGTTCTCATAAGAGTAGAAAGCAGAGCTGGCCATGGAGCAGGAACGCCAAAAGCCAAAGTTATAGATCAAATATCTGAAATATATGGGTATGCTTTATCTGAAATTAAAGGCTAGCAATCTCTAAGAGTTCAATTTCAAAAATAAGAATTGAGTTAGAAGGTATGCCCGGCCTGCCCTCATCACCATAAGCCATGCTTGGATCAATAAAGACTTTCCACTTGTCTCCAGCCCTCATTAATGAAATTATTTTTTGACACCCTTCGATCAGGCCTGAAAGTGGAATTTCTAGAGGCTCGTTCATATCAACAGATGACCAAAATACTTCACCATTTGTAAGAGTTCCATGAAAATGCGCTGTGATT
This sequence comes from uncultured SAR86 cluster bacterium, assembly GCA_905478015.1. Taxonomy (GTDB): domain Bacteria; phylum Pseudomonadota; class Gammaproteobacteria; order Magnimaribacterales; family D2472; genus CAJQGY01. Next base: position 26,298 of record CAJQGY010000011.1, on the reverse strand, counting down.
ATATCGTCTAGATTGGCAGTTGGATTATTGACATCCCCATTTTGGATAATTGAATACTGAAGTCCATTTTCAACCTCGATAATATCTGGGTTTTGACTGTTATCTATAAAATATTGCATATTTTGTATTTGAGTGATGTTGGGGCTATCTTGATTGCAGCCAATGATTAAAAATAATGTTAGAAGTAGGTAAATTTTTTTCATTTTAGGTTTGTATTATTAAAAATTTTCTTTTGCCGACCTGATAAACTTGTTTTGTTCCTGGTTCAATTTTCATCTTTGGATCAACAACCTTTTCAGATTCTATTTTTATGCCGCCTTGTTTAATTAATCTACTCGCCTCAGATGTGCTAGCAACCATTCCAGTTTCTTTGAGTAAATTAACCAAGGGCACTGATTCTCCATCGATTGCATATTCCACTTCATCTATTTCATCAGGCAAGGCCCCTTTTTGGAACCTTTTTAGAAAAGCATTTTTACAGCCCTCTCCCTCTCCATCTCCATGGAAGCGATCAACTATCTCAATTGCCAATAAAAACTTAGCATCTCTTGGGTTTGTTCCAGCGTCAACTGATTTCTTTAGAGCAGCAATCTCGCCCTCTGAAAGGAAGCTTAGCAGCTCAAACCATCTCCACATTAAAGTGTCTGATATTGACATAACCTTGCCAAACATTTCATTTGGTGCTTCATCCACCCCAATGAAATTATTTAATGATTTGGACATCTTATTGACGCCATCCAAGCCTTCTAAAATAGGCACAGTTAAAACAACTTGAGGCTCTTGATCAAATGATCGCTGAAGCTCTCTTCCAACCAGTAAATTAAATTTTTGATCGGTCCCGCCGCACTCTACGTCTGCCTCCAATGCAACTGAGTCATATCCTTGAACTAATGGATATAAAAACTCATGGATAGCTATGCTCTGGTTTGATGAATATCGTTTGCTAAAGTCATCCCTTTCTAACATTCGTGCAACGTTATATCTGGATGCTAGACCAATAAGCCCTTCTGCACCTAAATCTTTACACCATTCTGAGTTAAACCTAACCTCAGTTAATTCTTTTTTTAGAATTTTAAATACTTGCTGCTCATAAGTTTTTGCATTTTCTGCTACTTCTTCTTTTGTAAGTGTTGGTCTTGTTTTATTTTTACCTGAAGGATCACCAATCTGGCCTGTAAAATCGCCAATAAGAAAAACGACCTTATGGCCAAGATCTTGAAAGTGTCTTAACTTATTGATTAAGACCGTATGGCCTAAATGAAGATCTGGTGCTGTAGGATCGAACCCAGCCTTAATAGTCAGCTGCTTGCCAGAATCAAGTTTTTTCTTAAGATCAGCCTCGGTCAGAATCTCATCCGTTCCGCGCTTGATTATAGAAATAGCATCTGTCATCTGCATATCATAGTATTTTTAAGGCATTAAGAAAATCACAATCTTGCTACTTATTCTTTTAAGATTAAAATATAACTATGTCGATGTCCCTTAATAAATTTCAGTCTGAAGAAGATCTAATTAAATCAATGATTGAAGATTCAAATTTTGTGAATAATTCAAAAATAGTTGATAACGCAAAGAAGATTATTGATGCGTGCAGAATTGCTAAATCCGAAAGAACGATGCTGGATGCTTTTTTGAGTGAGTACGGGCTATCTAATAATGAGGGTGTCGCATTAATGTGTCTTGCTGAGTCAGTTTTAAGAATACCTGACAGATCTACTAGAGACCTTATTATTTCAGAAAAACTATCTGAAGGTAGATGGATTGAGCATCTAAACAAAGCAGATAGTATTTTTGTTAATGCTTCTACATGGGGTCTTTTGCTTGCAGGGACCTTGGTCAAACCCTCTGAGCTTTCTAATAATAATCCAGCTAAATATATAAGCGGGCTTATTTCAAAATCTGGAGAGATGCCAATTAGAAATGCTGTTCTTGCTGCAATGCATATATTGAGTAAAGAATTTGTAATGGGAAGAAACTTTGATGATATTTCAAAGTTAAAGGATATTGATAAAAATACCTTTTCATTCGATATGCTGGGTGAGGCTGCTAGAACAGATCAGCAGGCTAAAAAATATTTTCAAGCTTATCTTGAGGCAATCAAAGAAGTTAGCAAAATAAATTTAAAGACAGGCAATAAAAATGGGGTATCTGTAAAACTTTCTGCGCTATATCCAAGATATGAGACAAGAAAAATAGAAAGAGTTAGGGAGTTCTTATCAAAAAGGCTTTTAACGCTTATTCATACCGCAATAGAAAAAGATGTTGAAATTACAATTGATGCTGAAGAGCAAGATAGGCTCTCATTGAGTATAGATATTCTAGAAGAAGTATTGATGTCTGAAAAAGTGAAGGATTGGGAAAATATTGGGCTCGCTATACAAGCCTATGGAAAAAGATCCTTGGACTTAATTGACTGGGTTGAGTCAATGCTTAAGAAAAGAGCTCCAATGCATGCAAGGCTTGTGAAAGGAGCTTACTGGGATTATGAAATAAAAAATTCGCAGGTATATGGGCACGAGGGATATTCAGTCTTTACCAAAAAAGCACATACGGATATATCTTATTTGGCATGTGCCGAAAAAATGCTTTCCATTAAAAATCTATTACCAAAATTTGCTACACATAATGCACATACTATCGCTGCTATTCATCAAATGGGTGGTAAGAGCAGCTTTGAGTATCAGCGACTTTTCGGAATGGGTGAGCTTCTTTACAAAAGTGCTCAAGTTATTCTTGGAGAAGATAATAAAACAACAATATATGCACCAATAGGTAAATATAAAGATCTCCTCCCATATTTGGTAAGAAGACTCTTGGAGAATGGTGCAAACAGTTCATTTATTAATAGGCTCTTGGATCCAGACACCGACTCTCTTTGGTTGGCAGAAAGCCCAGTTAAAAAAATTTCTGAGGAGAAAAAAGAAATCCCAGTCCCAGTTAATATTTTTAATGATCGATTAAATTCTAAAGGTCTTGATCTTTCTGAACAAGCTAATCTTCATGAGCTAAAAACCTCTCTTAAAAAATATGAGAATATAACAAAAAAAGTTGAATCAATTTATAATCATAGAAATCCCAGCGACTCCATGGAGCATATACTAAAGTCTTTATCGAATAGATCCCAGACAGGCATCGCATATTTTGATTCTTGCGATGAAATTGAGAAAGTATTCTCAAGTTGTAAGAGGTCAACATGGGCAGAAACGTCGGTTATTTACAGAGCAGAGGTTTTAAATAAAATTGCAGATTTTATTGAAAATAATCCTCATGAACTTCTTTACTACCTTATACATGAAGCTGGGAAGCATATTGAGGATGCTATTGATGAAATAAGAGAGGCTGTAGATTTTTTAAGGTATTACAGTGGAGAGGCAATCAAGCTTCAAGGCACTCCTAATAAATTAAATGGTCCAACGGGTGAAGAAAACATCCTTATGTATAATCCAAGGGGAAGATTTCTCTGTATTAGTCCATGGAACTTTCCAGTTGCTATTTTAGTTGGCCAAATAAGTGCTGCGCTTGCTACAGGCAATGATGTCATTTCAAAGCCATCAGAACATACTCCAATTCTAGCAAGTATTATTGTTAATATTTTTCATAGTCATGGCATTCCCATAGAAGCTCTTCAACTTGTTCTTGGTGATGGATTAAGTGGATCTGTTTTAACAAAGGCTAAAAATTTAAAAGGTGTTGCCTTTACTGGATCAACTACTACGGCAAGAAAAATTCAATCAAGTCTTACTGAAAATCATAATGAGTTGATTAAGTTTATAGCAGAAACAGGTGGCCTTAATTGTATGATAGTCGACTCTAGCGCTCTTTTAGAACAAGTTACTGATGATGTTATTCGTTCAGCCTTTAATAGTGCTGGACAGAGATGTTCGGCATTAAGAGTTCTGATCATTCAGGAGGATATCTATGATGATGCAAAAGAAATGATCACCGGAGCAATGCAAGTTCTGGATCTTGGGCCAACTGAAGATTTCAATAACGACATTGGTCCGATAATATCTAAGGAGGCGTTTTATAAATTAAAAGACTACATAGAACGCGCCTCAGTTGACGGGAGAAATATTATTCAGGCCCAAAATTATATTGATGATATATATGTACCGCCAACAATCATTGAGATTGAGTCACTATCAGAATTAGAATCTGAACAATTTGGACCAATTCTTCATCTTATGAAGTTTAAGTCCGGCAATGTTCAAGGTGTAGTAGAAGAAATTAATAAACTCAATTATGGATTAACGCTTGGCGTCCATACTCGAGTCGAGTCTAGGGCTGACGAAATTGCTAATGCTGCAAATGTAGGGAATGTTTATATTAATCGAGATATTGTAGGCGCTGTTGTTGGCGTTCAGCCATTTGGAGGAGAAGGCCTGTCAGGAACAGGGTGTAAGGCTGGCGGGCCAAACTATTTATCTCAATTTGTTAATGAACAAGTGGTTTCTAAAAATGTAGTTGCTTTTGGAGGCAACACAGAACTTTTAAATCTTCAAACTGAAAAATGATAGGATTCAAAAAGGTTCCAACAAAGCTGGTTATTGGGATATTCTTTCTACTAATAGCTTTGGTGCTTCTTCTCTATCTTGATCTAACTTCCGAGCAGCCCCCTGCTGAAGAGGAGATAGCATACAGTGAAGCTATTGAAGGCGCTCCTTTGGAAGTTGTCTCGCAGCAAACTTACGAAGTAAAAGATGGTGAAATTCTTTCAATCATATTTGAGAAGTTCAAGGTTCCATTAAATACTCAGTATAAAATTTACAGCTTAAAAGAGGCTAACTTAGTCACAAATATAAGGCCTGGAAATAGAATTATATTTACTTATCTAGGCAATGAACTAACAAATATAGCGATAGTAAAAGATAAGCTGTCTTCTATTGAGATTTCTATTGGACAAAAAATAATACTCAATAAAGTTACAAATAATATTGAAACTATTTCATCCTTTGCTGGAGGAACAATATCAAGCTCTTTTTATGAAGATGCCTCTGCCTCAGGAATGCCTGATAGTGTGATCATGGATCTTGCCTACATCTTTGGATGGGATATAGATTTTGTTTTTGATATTAGAAAGGGTGACACTTTTTCTGTGATCTATGAAACTCCATATTCTAAGGGCGAAATGGTAGAGAATGGTGACATCTTGATAGCAGAGTTTACTAATCAAAATAAAACTTACGTAGCAAATAGGTTTATTGATCAAGGAGGAAAAAAGGGCTACTTTGATAACAACGGTGAAAACTTACAGAAAGCCTTCCTAAGAGCCCCCTTAGAGTTTTCTTATATTAGTTCCCACTTTAATCCAAACAGAATGCACCCTGTTCTGCATACCATAAGAGCTCACAATGGTGTTGATTATGCTGCACCAAGAGGCTCTCCTGTTAGAGCCACGGGATCTGGGAGTGTTGAATTTGTTGGAGTTCGCAATGGTTGTGGTAAAGAAATTGTTTTAAAACATACCAATGATTATTCTACTAGGTATTGCCATTTAAATAAGTTTGAGAGCAAAGTAAAAAAAGGAAGGAAAATTCAACAAGGACAGGTTATTGGATATGTTGGCAGTACTGGGCTCGCTACTGGCCCCCATCTCCATTATGAGTTCAAAATTGGCAATAAACATACCGACCCAGTAAAGATAAAGCTCCCATCTGCAGAGCCACTTTCTAGCAAATTAAAAATGGATTTTGATATCCTTTTTAAAAAAAATAAATTAATGTTGGATGATATGAGAAAGTTCTCAAGCAAAAATGAAAATGGGTAAGTCAATATATATAGGCGTTATGACCGGAACAAGTTGTGATGCTATAGATGTATCTTTTATAACAGTTAATCAGAAAGTTAATCTAGAATTTTTTCATAGCATCAAAATTCCAAAAAAAAATCAAACTGAGATAAAAAATTTAATAGAGTCTAGTGAGATTTCATTAAGCTCACTAGGTAAGATAAATAAAGAAATTGGTGAGATGTATTCAAGGGCAATTGAAAAGTCTATCTTGCTGAGCGGGGTTCAAAAGAAAGATATAAAGAGTATTGCTTTATCAGGCCAAACTGTCTGGCATGAAATAAATAGAGGTAAGGGATTTTCGATGCAGCTTGGAGATCCAAATATCGTAGCAGCTGATTTAAACATACCTGTAATAGATAATTTAAGAGGGATGCATATTGCTATTGGCGGTCAAGGAGCCCCTCTTGTTCCAGAATTTCATCACAATATTTTTTATAAAAAGAATAAAAAATCTCTTGTTGTAAATATTGGAGGAATTTCTAACTTTACTTATATCAAGAATAAAAATGATTTTTTTGGGAGTGATATTGGGCCAGGAAATGCATTAATGGATGCATATTGTCAAAAAAACCTTGATAGGCCTTTTGATAAAAATGGTTCTGTAGCATCAAAAGGTATTGTTTTGCAAAAGGAATTGAAACGCTTAATGTCATTGAAATTTTTTGATGAGCCCTTTCCAAAATCAACAGGCAAGGAGCTATTCAATTATGAATTGATTGGCAAAACTCTCTTATCTGAGTCGCCAAAAGATATATTGGCTACACTAACCGAATTTACAGCCACATCTATTCATGTTGCAGTTCAAAAAAATAATATATCTCCTCATGATGTTGTTATATGTGGTGGTGGTGTAAAAAATAAGTTTTTAGTTGAAAGAATCTCTGAGCTATTAAATATTTCTGTTACAACTTCTGAGGACGAGGGTTTTAATTCTCAAGCTATAGAGTCAATGGCCTTTGCTTGGTTTGGTTTTAGAAGATTGAATAACATTCAATCTATAGTTCAGATGAGTAATAAAATTTCAAAAAAAGCTTTACTGGGAACACTGACAAGCTCTAAATAGTAAAGGATTCTCCGCACCCGCAGGTAGTTTTGGCATTTGGATTATTAATTATGAATTTTGCACCTGACAGGTCTTCTTTAAAATCTAAAGTTGACCCATAAAGATAGGGATAAGACATTGAGTCCAGTAGCACGGAAAAGTCTTTAAACTTAATTATGTCATCATCAAAAGCCTCATCATTATCAAATTTAAATCCGTATTGAAATCCAGAACAGCCGCCTCCAGTTACGTAAACTCTAAATTTTGAAGATAAGCCATCGTCATTGGACATAACTTGTCTAATTCTGCACATGGCAGCCTCTGTGAGTTCTATAGAATTATTGATTTCAGTAGTCATAATTAACCTTAATATACTACATTTATAATATTTATTACTTAACAGAATAAATTTTCATAACAGTATAAAATAATAGATATGAATCTATATCTTATTTTCAAGTCCTTTCATATCTTCTTTATGGTTGCATGGTTCGCTGGAATATTTTATCTGCCTAGGCTTTTTGTTAATCACATAGAGACTTCTAATCAGGATATTAAGAATCAGCTTTTAGGTATGGAAAAGCGTCTAATAAGATTTATTACGCCTTTTGGCATTTTGTCGGTTTTATTTGGTCTTCTAATGGCTTATCTTTCAGGTAGTTTTTATAATTTTCTATCACAAAATTGGATCTTATTAAAAATAAGTATAGTTTTTGCTTTAATTTGGTATCAGATCTCTTGCTATCAAATAATAAAAAAACTTGAATGTAATAGTCTTAAGTGGAGCTCATTTAAAATGAGATTATTTAACGAATTGCCAGTACTATTTTTAATAGTGGGCATATTTGCTGCAGTATATAAATTTTAAATTGCTTTTTTATGTGGGTTCATTTTTTGATATGATTACGCCCTTTCCAAGGACACTTATAAATTGAATAAAATAGAAAAATCATTAGAGCTTTTTTTGGAAGCAAAGCAACTTATGCCTGGAGGGGTGAATTCTCCTGTTCGTGCATTTAAGAATATCAAGAGTAACCCAATATTTTTTAAAAGTGCTAAAGGGCCTTTTTTATATGATGTTGATGATAATAAATATATAGATTACATAGGATCATGGGGTCCAATGATAATGGGACATTCTCATGAAAAAATTATCGAGGCAGTCAAGAGACAAGTAGAGCTTGGAACAAGTTATGGCGCTCCTACTGGATTAGAGACTGATGTAGCCAAGCTTATTAAGCAAGCTGTGCCAAGTATTGAAAAGATTAGAATGGTTAACTCTGGTACAGAGGCAACTATGAGCGCCATAAGGCTGGCAAGAGGGTTTACCAATAAAGAAAAGATTATAAAATTTGATGGTTGCTACCATGGCCATGTTGATTCGTTATTAATAAAAGCTGGTTCTGGTGTTTCTACCTTTGGCTTACCAGATTCTCCTGGAGTTCCAAAAGACTTAGCTAAATTAACTTATAGTGTTCCTTATAACGATATAGATGCGTTTACAAAAATTTTTGAAGAAATAAAGGATGATGTGGCCGCGGTTATTGTAGAGCCTATTGCAGGCAATATGGGGTTTGTTCCTGGATCTGAAAACTTTCTTAGAACTATAAGAGAGATAACTATTAAAAATAACTCATTATTGATTTTTGATGAAGTTATGTCTGGTTTTAGAGTTTCTTTGGGTGGGGCCCAAGAAATATACAATATAAAGCCTGATCTTACTGCTTTAGGTAAAGTTATTGGAGGAGGTCTCCCGGTTGGAGCTTTTGGTGGCTCTAAAAAAATAATGGATTATCTTGCTCCAGAAGGACCGGTATATCAAGCGGGCACATTATCTGGAAATCCATTAGCCATGTCTGCTGGATCTGCATTGTTAAAGCTATTAATAGAAAAAAAACCTTACGAAGAACTTGAGAGCAAATCGTATAGACTGCTTGAAAGTATGTCAGAGATTATGCAAGCAAAAGGTATTGAATTTTCTCACTCACAAATTGGCGGAATGTTTGGCTTCTTCTTTTCTGAAAAACTACCTCAAAACTTTAACGAAGTTGCAGCAACAGATGATGCTCTTTTCATAAAGTTCCTTACTCAATGTATGCTTCATGGGATATATTTTGCTCCCTCTAAGTTTGAAGCAGGCTTTATTTCTTCAACACATTCAGATGAAGTCATTGATATGACACTTTCAAAAATTGAAAAAATTATGGAGAAATTTTAAATGCAATATGACATTAGTGCCCTTGGAAATGCATTGGTTGATACTCAGTTTATGGTTGATTATAAGTTTCTTGAAGAGTTTGGATTAGAGGCAAATCAAATGGTTCTTGTTTCTGCAGAGGATCAAAAACCAATTCTTGAGAAACTTCAAAGCCTTAGTTATGAATCTGTATCGGATTGTGGAGGCTCTGCTACAAACTCTCTAGTTGCAGCTTCAAACTATGGATCAAAGTGTCATCACGTTTGTAGAGTGGCTGACGATAAAGATGGCAATATGTATATAAAAAGTCTTAAGCAGGCTGGTGTAGCTCATATAGGAATTAGTGATAGAAATGGCAACCTTCCTACTGGAAAATGCTTAATTCTTGTTACGCCTGATGCAAAAAGAACGATGATTAGCATGTTGGGTGTTAGTGAATTCTTAGGCAAAGAGGACATAGATTATGGTGTAGTTGAAAACTCTAAAATTTTCTACATTGAAGGCTATATGGTTACAAGCGAGGATAACTTTAATGCAGTTATTTCAGTTCTTGAGCATCTAAAGGGTAAAAATATTATTAAGGCTTTGTCACTGGCAGATGCTGGACTTGTTAAAATTTTCAAGGAAAGATTTAATAAAATAGAGTCATATGGGATTGATTTAATTTTCTGTAATGATGATGAGGCGATTGCTTTCTCAGAGACTCAATCCATTGATAAGGCTATCTCTTTCTTTAAAGAAAAAAATTATATTACTGCTATAACAAAAGGGGCCGATGGTAGTTCTGTAGTTTCAAATGGCGAAGAGATAAATGCTCCTGCTGAAAAAATAGAACCAATTGATACTAATGGAGCTGGGGATATGTTCGCAGGCTCATTCATGCATGCATACTTAAAAGGATATAATCTATCAGAGTGCTCTTCATTCGCAAACTACGCATCATCCCTTGTAGTTACAACATTTGGGCCTAGAGTGCCTAATAACAAATACAAGGAAATTCTAAATAAATTAAGAAAAAGCTAGTAAATATGTCCTCTATCTGATATTTTCTCCAACCTAAAAAACTAATAAAAGTAATGCCTGCAAAAAAAACAACAGAAACAAAATCAAAATCTACAAAAAAAGTAGCTGCTAAGAAGCCTGCAGCTAAAAAAGTAGTGGCCAAGAAATCAGCTAAAAAAGTAGTGGCCAAGAAATCTGCGGTAAAAAAAGTTACTGCAAAGAAGGCGCCTGCAAAAAAATCAGTGGTTAAGAAAAAGCCTAAACTTAAAGTTGTAGCAACTACAAATAAATCAAAAATTGCTCCTTATAAAGCAAAGAAAAAAGAAAAATATATGAGTGCTGCAATGAAAAGACATTTCACAGCTGTTTTGCTGAATTGGAAAGAGCATCTTTTTGATGAAATGCAAAAAACCTTTGCTCACTTGAAAACAAAAGGCGAAACATATGCAGATCCTATTGATAGAGCCTCTCAAGAAGAGGAGTTTGCATTTGAACTGAGAACAAGAGATAGAGAAAGAAAACTGACTAATAAAATTAGCATCTCTTTAGATAAGATAAAAAATGATGATTATGGTTGGTGTGATTCATGTGGTGATGAGATAGGAATAAAAAGACTTGAAGCAAGGCCGACTGCAACTCATTGCATTGATTGCAAAACTCTAGATGAAATCAAAGAAAAGCAATTAAATGGTTAATCATCTTACGGATATGATAATTTTGACGAGACGATTTGTTAGATAACAAAAAAATCAGCAAGTTTGCAATCTCAATTGTAGACGAACTTCAGAAAAATAATTATGAGGCATACCTTGTGGGTGGTTGCGTTAGAGATATATTGTGCAATATGTCTCCAAAGGATTTTGACATAGCCACCAATGCTACTCCAGAACAGGTTAGAAAAGTATTTAAAGCATCTAGGATAATTGGAAAAAGATTTAGGCTTGTTCATGTTTTTAATAGGAATGAATTAATAGAAGTAGCAACCTTTAGATCAGATGCTGGATCTAGCAATAATCAAATAGTTAAGGATGATCAAGGAAAAATCTTAAGAGATAATATTTGGGGCAGCATTGAAGATGATTGCAAGAGAAGAGATTTTACCCTAAATGCCCTCTACTATTGCCCTATTTCAGAGGAGATAAAAGATTTCAGTGATGGCCTAGTCCATATAAAGAAAAAAATAATTGTCTCCCTTGGTGATCCGCAGAAAAGATTTGAAGAAGACCCGGTTAGAAGCATAAGAGCTATACGATTTAGCTCTAAACTTAATTTTAAATTAGAAAACACAGTTAAAGATGCTATTTATGATAAAAGCTATTTGCTTGCAGATATATCTAATGCAAGAATGTTTGATGAGTTTTGTAAAATATTTCTAGGTGGTGATGGTGAAAAAAATCTTAATAAATTAGAGTCATTTGGTCTATTAAAATATCTCATTGCTACTAATCCTGATAATGATTATGCCAAGAAGGTTATGCTAGAAGCGGTTAAGAATACTGACTCTAGAGTTAAAAATAATCAGTCAAAAACCCCTGGATTTCTAATAGCTGCTCTTCTTTGGCCTGCTTTATTAAAGGAATGTTCAAATAAAGAAGGCATAAACATTAGGAAGTTCTTTAGATCCATGGATAAAGTTCTCAAGAATCAACAACAGAAAACAGCAATACCAAGAAAGTTTTATAATTACATAAAAGACATTTGGATCCTTCAGCTCAAGCTCCATAGCAGAATTGGCAATCAGCCATACAAGCTTATAAGACACCCAAGATTTAGAGCTGCTTTTGATTTTATGCTTGTAAGAGAAAGAGCGGCAAAAATTAAAGTTGGTCCTGGTGACTGGTGGGATAAATTTCAAAAGGATGATGACGCCCTTAAAAGAAAACTTATCGACTCAATCAAAGAAAAAAGTGATGAAGATTCATATAAAAAATTTGGATTCTCCGAGGAGTTGAGATAATCTAATAGAAAATAAATTTTATTTAGATGAACCCAGCATTCGACGAAGCACCACTTCCAAAATACATAGCTGTTGAGGGCCCAATTGGAGTTGGAAAAACAACTTTAGCTAATAAGATTGCTAATACATTTAATTATGATGCTTTCTTGGAAAGTCCAGCAGAAAACCCTTTCTTAAAAAACTTTTATAAAAACCCAAGTCAATCTGCACTTGCTACTCAATTATTTTTCTTGTTTCAGCGAATGCAGCAGATTCAAGATCTCAAACAGAGAAGTTTATTTGAAAGTGTGAGGGTTGCTGATTTTCTAATCCAGAAAGATAGATTGTTTGCTGAAGTAACTCTGTCGCAAGAAGAAATGAATTTATATGATAATGTTTATGATCATCTAACCATAGATGCTCCAACTCCAGATCTAGTTATTTACCTTCAGGCTCCAATAGATGTCTTAAAGGAAAGAATTACTAAAAGAGGAAACATTAATGAGCAATTTCTTACATTAGATTATTTAGAAAGGCTTAATGATGCATACTCAAGGTTCTTTTTATATTATGAAGAATCTCCACTGCTGATAATTAATGCCGCCGATATTAACTTAGAATCTAATGATAGTGATTATGAATCCTTGATAACAAAAATTATATCAAACCCAAAAGGTAAGAATTTTATAAATCCTCAGCCTTCTATTATCTAAATTGTGACAAAAGAAAAAATATATAGCCCGAAATCTCATGCGAAAAACCCTCATCTTAATAGCATGGAAGAATTTCAGTCTATGTATGAGCAATCAATTGATGATCCTAATCTTTTTTTTTCAGAACTGGCAAAAGACAATCTTTCTTGGAGTAAAGGTTTTGATAAAACTCATAACGGAAAATTTTCAGATACAGGTTGGTTTGAAGGTGGAGAGCTTAATGTAAGCTATAACTGCATTGATAGGCATCTAAAAGAAAATGCCAGCAAGACTGCAATTATCTGGGAGGGAGATGAGGTTGGTAACTCCAAACAAATAACATTCCAAGAACTGCATGATGAGGTTTGTAGGTTTGCAAATGTATTAAAAAATTTAGGCGTAAAAAAGGGCTCTAGGGTTTGTATATATATGCCAATGATTCCTGAGGTTGCTTTTGCAATGTTTGCTTGCACAAGAATAGGCGCAATTCATTCAGTTGTATTTGGAGGTTTTTCACCAGAATCGCTCAAAGACAGAATTATTGATGCTAGCTGTGAAATAGTTATTACTGCTGATGAGGGAATGAGAGGAGGAAGGTCTGTGCCTCTTAAAAAGAATGTAGATGAAGCAGTTTCAAAATGTAGTGTAGTTAAAAATGTTTTAGTTGTAACAAGAACATCAGCAAAAATACCTTGGAATGATGCCTTGGACGTTTGCTACTCAAAAGTCTCTAAAGATGTTAAACCTATATGTGATATTGAACCTATGGCGGCTGAAGATCCAATGTTCATATTATATACATCTGGTTCAACAGGAAAGCCAAAGGGGGTATTGCACTCAACTGCAGGATATTTACTTGGAGCTCATATAAGTTTTAAATACATATTTGGTATAAGGCCTGACGATAAGTATTGGTGTACTGCTGATGTTGGGTGGATAACAGGTCATACCTATATCTTATATGGGCCTTTATCAAATGGAACGACAACACTAATGTTTGAAGGAGTTCCTACATACCCCACAGCTTCAAGGTGCTGGGAGATATGTGATAAATATGATCTCAGTATTTTTTATACTGCTCCCACAGCAATAAGAGCATTGATGGCGCAAGGCAATGAACCTGTTCTTTCAACAAATAGATCAAGCTTGAGAGTATTAGGCACTGTTGGTGAGCCAATCAATCCTGAGGCTTGGGATTGGTATTACAAGATAGTGGGTAACTCAAATTGCGATATAGTTGATACCTGGTGGCAAACAGAAACGGGGTCAGTGCTTATTTCGCCAATATCTGGAATTACTCCCACGAAACCAGGATCAGCAACACTTCCTTTTTTCGGAGTTAAGCCAGCTCTTTACGATGAAAAAGGTAACACATTGGACGGAAATAATTCTGGTAATTTAGTTATTGAATCTTCATGGCCAAGCCAAATACGAACGGTGTATGGTGATCACAAAAGAATGATTGATACCTATTTCAAAATGTACGATGGAATTTACTTTACTGGTGATGGGGCTAGAAGAGATTCTGATGGCTATTACTGGATTACAGGCAGAGTCGATGACGTTCTTAATGTATCTGGCCATAGACTAGGAACAGCAGAAGTTGAAAGCTCTCTAGTTCTTCATCCTGACGTTGCTGAAGCGGCTGTTGTTGGTTTTGAGCATCCTATTAAAGGTCAGGGTATATATGCCTATGTTACTTTGATGACAGGAAATGTATTTACTGAAGACTTAAGATTAGAGTTAAGAAATTTTGTTGGAAAAGAGATAGGTGCTATAGCTAAACCTGATCTTATTCAAAATGCTCCTGGGCTTCCTAAGACTAGATCAGGGAAAATTATGAGACGTATTCTTAGAAAGATTGCTGAAGGAGATTTTAATTCTCTTGGTGACACTTCTACACTAGCAGACCCTTCCGTAGTGAATGATCTAATTATTAACAAGCAAAGTTTGAATTGATGAAGTGTACCTTTGCAGTACTATTTTTAATGGCTTTATTATCAGGATGTGCAATAAAAGTTGAAGATTTTAATTCAAGTGGACCAATTTCGTCATCAAGCATGATTGGCTGTATGCAAAAACCCATGAATCATCAATCAATAACTTCAAAAAAAGGTATTGTAATAAATAGTTCAGAGAGCGTAACAAACTGTATCAATAATGACTCTGAACTATCAACAAAAAATATAAATAGATCCATATTATTAAAAAAGAAAAAGATTGAAGTAAAAAAGCAGGTCAATACAGACAGTAAGTTTAAAAAAGAAGTTAAAGATGCAGCAGATAAAAAAGAATTTGAAAATATAGAAAAAGCAGTTACTGAGAAGATTAATTAATACAACGCCAAAGATTTCCATCAAGCTCTACAACCCTATCATGTTCTAATTTTAGAAGATGAGCTTCCAAGCTAGCAAGGGCAATTCTGTGAAGTTTTGGGTCAACATCATCATAAACTGAAAGAACTAAATCTTCTAAAGAGATTTTTCCTTTTTCTTGTAATTTATTAATTACCTTAGTCTCTCTTTCCAGCCTATGATTAACTATCCAGTCTACTGTCTCAAATGGCCTTTCTATAAATTCGCCATGTCCTGGAGCAAGAAAATCTATTTTGTAATTTTTAAGCTTTTTGAGTGAAAGCAAATAATCTCTCATATCTCCATCTGGTGGAGCTATAACAACTGTAGATCCTTGCATAATATGATCGCCTGTAATTAAACAATTGACTTCTTTAATTAAATAACAAAGATGATTTGATGCATGTCCAGGGGTATGAACCGCTTCAATGGTGTACTCATCTGTTTCTATTAAATCGCCGTCTTTAAGGTGTAATGTTGGCACAAAGCTCTCATCTTGGTATTGCATGTTATCCAGTATGGTCATCCCCATTACTGGAACATTTAATTTTTTTGAAAGAGGCATTGCTAGGGGCGAATGATCCATATGGGTATGAGTAACAAGAATTCTCTTTATTCTATCTCCATAAGCATCAAGAATATTTTTAGTATGTGATTCGTCAATAGGACCAGGATCTATCAAGGTAAGGTCATTAGTTCCTATAATGTATGTATTGGTTCCTCCTCCAGTAAAAACACCTCCGTTAGGAGCTGTAATTTTTTTTATTAGCGCGTCATCAAGCATCTTCGTAACCCTCATCACCTGGAAGTAATCCAACCCAGGTGCCTTCTTTTTTAAAAAATTTTGGGAGTATTGATGGGCGGTCAATTGGTTTAATATTCTTTTTTGCCATAATTAACTCTTCAACTGATTTAAAGCCACAGCAGCTTTCAAGATTTTTAATTGTTGGCATGATCATTTGCATTCCACCAGAGCTTGCTTCCTTTAAAGCATCTTCTGGAGTTATCCATAGGCTATCTGTTATCTCCTTGCCATCATGCTCATCATTCTGAAGACTTGGTACTTTTGCTACAAAAAACCTAGTATTGAATCTTCTTTTCTCTATTTCTGGAGTTATCCAATGAGACAATGGACAGATATTGCTTAAAGAAAGGTATAGTTTTTCTTTCACCAACATTTCACAGAATGATAGCTCACCATTATTAATGCTATTCCTATAATCTTTAAGTTTTTTGTTATGCAAAGAGTCCTCTCCCAACTGTCTCCCTGAAAGCTCAGCCATTAATATTCCTACTTCTTCAAAGGATTCTCTTATTGCTGCAACCCAGTAAGCCAATCCTCCAGAGCCTATGTTTAGCTGGAATGATGCTTCTGCATCATCTAATTTTCTGCATAGTGCTGATATCTCACTGCCTTCGTCATCTTGATCAACTTTTCCACCAGGAAATACATATAAATTTTCAAATGGTGGTCTTTTTGATCTCTTAACCATTAAAACTTTTGGTCCTTCTAAGGAATCTTTAAAAAGCAAAACAGTCGCAGCTGGTATAAGGCTATTTTTATTCATAAAATTATTATATATGCCTTAGAATACATATTATGAAAATTTCTAGAAATCTTAATGATGACATAGCTCACGCTCCTGAATGGTTCCATGAGGCCATCAATTATAATCCTGAGGAAAAGATTCTGAATGACAAAAAAGGTGACATTAGTTATTCATTTTGGAAGTCAAAGTCTGATACAACAAACCTTATTATCCTTATTCACGGAACTGGAGCTCATAAAAGATGGTGGTTCCCAATTGCCCCTCGTCTGAACTCAAATGCACACGTCATATCAATAGATCTTCCTGGAATGGGAGACTCTGATTTTAGAGAAAGCTATAAAGTAGAAGATTTTGGGGATTGCGTAACTAGCGTTATAAGACATGAAAAACTTATTAATAATATCTCCTTCACTTATCTTGTTGGGCATTCGTTGGGCGGCCATGTTGCAGGCTTTGTTGCAACAGAAGAGAAGGAACTGATAGATGGACTAATGATAATAGATACATTTATTCGTCCACCAAACTATGATAATTCAGAGCACAAAAAAAATGGACCCCTAAGAATGATCAAGTACTATGAAGACAAGAAGAGCTTGCTTGAAAGGTTTAGACTAATGCCCAAGCAAGATTGTGAAAATGATTGGTACCTGAGATATATTGCTGAGCACTCTGTTAAAAATACAATAGATGGATGGCGATGGAAGTTTGATGACATGATGTTTACTGGCCTGGAGAGGTTATTTGGGTATGAATTTTCATTTAGTTGCCCTGCTGTTTTTGTTCATGGAGAGAATAGCCTTCTTACTTCAGGCAAATTATTAGAGAATGCAAAGAGAGCTTACTCAAATAAAATGAAATTTATAAATTTTAAAGATGCTGCTCACCATGTTCCACTGGATAAGCCTTTGGAGTTAATTGAATTAATACTTAAAGAGTCTAAGATTTAGATTTATGAATTATTTTTACTTTATTGCTTTCCTAACTTTATCTATATTAATTTTAATCAAACCGCTAACAAAAAATATTGCAAATAAGTTTATACAATTAAAAAATGTTAAGCCGATAGGCTATCTGACTATACTTCTGGGCATTTCCTGCATCGCTGTCGCAGTGAATCAAAGTGAATGGTATCAAACGATGTGGATGTTTGTGACATTTATAATAGGGCTTTTACTTATAGTGCGTGGGCTAGCTTTAATATTTTTTGCTAAACATATCAAAAGCTTGCTTGAAAAAATATTTAATCATTATTTTAAATGGATGGTGCCTATCTCATCAGTGCTTATATTTTTAGCCTTTGTAATTATTTCTCGTGATTATTTGGGGCCTGAAAAAAATATAGAAGTTTGTCAGTCTGACGAAATCATAGATGTGGTTTGTGGGTTTAAGAATCCTGAAGATATAGTGGTGCTCCCTGATGATGAATGGATGCTCATAAGCGAGTTTGGTGGGATTGATCCCTTTGGAAAGGATGCATCTTCATTCTTAAAGCTATTTAACATTAAAGCTAAAAAAATCGTTGATATTGAATTAACCTTTGGTACAAATGAGTGGGGTCAAGATGATTGTAAAAGAAATGAAAATGAGAGCTTTAACACTCATGGGATAGATCTTATTAAAAGAAATGATGGTAAATATCAACTAGGGGTAATAAATCATAAGCCTAGAGAGACGGTCGAAATGTTCGAGCTAGTTAAAAAAGATAAAGACTGGGAAATAGAATGGAGGGGTTGTATTGTTGCTGATCCAGAGATTTATTTAAATGATATTGCATTCTTAAAAAATGGCAATTTCTTTACAACGTATATGTTTGATAGAGGCTTGACTTGGAATAGATGGCTTTTGGATGTCCTTTTTAAACCCAATACAGGGCATGTTAAGTACTGGGATGGTAGAGATTTTTCAATTCTTGAAGGCTCTTCTGGAAGTCAGCCAAATGGTATTAGCTTGGACGAGGAATCTGGGACTCTTTACATTGCATATAATACTGGTGACTATGTAAAGAGCTATGACATTAACAAAAAAGAGATAAAAAACGCTTTTTTTGTTCAAAGCCCAGACAATATAACTATTAAAGATGGCTCTATATGGGTAACTGAACTAAACCATCAGCCTGGCGATTCATCAACTTGTATAGAATCAATAGCCTGCTCTTTGCCTTTCACTATAATTGAGCTTGATAAAGATACGTTAAAAATGATTAGTAAATATAAAATTAAAGAATCGGCATTTGGTCTACCAACAGTTGCAGTGCCTCATGATAATTATGTATACATTGGCTCTTTTCATGCAGATAGGATTGCATACCTGCCAATAAGATAACAAATTTATGCTTGAAAATAGTCTTACCTATAAAGATATAAAAAAAATTTTACCCAAAAGGTTAAAAAATTCTCATAAAGGTAACTATGGTAGGATCCTTGTTATTGGCGGTGACACTGGAATGGGTGGTGCAGCAATACTTACTTCAGAGTCTGCCCTAATGTCAGGAGCTGGCTTGGTAACTCTATTAACAAAAGAAGAAAATTTAACTCCATCATTAATAAGAACGCCTGAGGTAATGGCCTTTAGTACCTCAAAATTTGAGAATTTTCATTCTTATTTTAAAGAAATTGATACGGTTGTGTGTGGGGTAGGATTTGGTGCAAGTGATTGGTCTGAAGAAGCGCTTATCCGAACAATTGAGTGTTGTGAAAACAGATCACTAAATTTAATTATAGATGCAGGGGCTCTTCGCTTACTTGCAAATATAAAGGCTAAAGAAATTAAACTTCCTAAAAATTTAATTCTTACTCCTCATCCAGGAGAAGCAGCTGAGCTGCTAAAAAAAGATGTTGACTATATTCAGAGCAATAGGATTAATTGCGCAAAAATGATAGGTAAAAAATTTAATGCTCATGTGATACTTAAAGGCTATCAAACAATAATTTTCTCAAATAGAATATATAAATCTCTCGAAGGGGGTCCTGAGCTTGCTATTCCTGGAAGCGGAGATGTATTAGCTGGCCTAGTTTCTGCTATGGTATCTCAGAATATTAGCATAGAAGATGCTTGTAGGATTGGTGTGGCAGTTCATGGGAAAGCAGGAAGTAACTTCAAAGATGAGATTGGTGAAATAGGCCTAAAGTCTACTGAGTTAATACAAAATATTAGAAAAATAATAAATTTATGAAGAAAATTATTTTAGAGAACGAGGATGCAACAAATAAACTTGGCTTAAAGCTAGCTGAAAGTATAAAAAACTGCAATTCTAAAAATATTGAAATTCATCTTCACGGAGATCTTGGTGCAGGAAAGACATTTATATCGAGATCAATAATTACAAATTCTGGATGGGATGGGATGGTCAAAAGCCCCACTTACACACTATGTGAAGAATATGAATTAAACAAAATTATTTTTCTTCATATTGATTTATATAGATCTGATGATATTGAAGATATAGATCTTTTAGACATAGACAGAGAGACTGAAAAGAAGAAAGTTGTCGTTATAGAATGGCCTGAAAAATTAAAAACAAAAAGAGCCCCCGATATGGAGGTTTTTCTTAAGCATAAATCAAAAAAGAGGGAGGTTTCTGTTAAGATTCACTCAAAGGAATTGCAAAAAACTCTAAATCTTTAAAATAATGAAAAAATATTTATTTATTTGTATATTTTTTTTAGCATTTAATTTGTCATCAAATGAAGTTACGTTTGTTGATGTTAAAGAGTTGAATGATTCATCGATAGAAGTTTCATATAAATTAGATAAAGTTTCGTTTGTCAGATCATATGCTCTTAAAGAGCCATCAAGAATTGTTCTTGAAATTGAAGATTCAAATATAAAGTCTCTAAAGACAAGATCTTTTAATTTTCCAATAAAGCAAATTAGGGCTGCTCAAAATAAAAATACAACCAAACTTGTGATTGACCTTTATGAATACGTCGACTGGGAGAAGCCTGTTCAAGAAAAGACATCAGAGGGAATTTTTTTAAAACTAAAGTTAAAAAGAAATAGGAAAAATTTAAAAAATACTCGAGATATAGTTGTTGCAATCGATGCCGGACATGGTGGCAGAGATCCGGGAGCAGTTGGTTCAAACAATGTCTTGGAAAAAGATATAACATTGCTAATTGCAAAAGAGTTAGAAAGAACATTGCGAGATGTTGATGGTTATTCTCCAAAAATGATAAGAGTT
Organism: uncultured SAR86 cluster bacterium; assembly: GCA_905478015.1. Classification (GTDB taxonomy): domain Bacteria; phylum Pseudomonadota; class Gammaproteobacteria; order Magnimaribacterales; family D2472; genus CAJQGY01. The sequence goes on along the minus strand of CAJQGY010000011.1, from coordinate 5,554 downwards.
GGAGATGAGCTAATTGATCTAAATGAAAGATATCTTTCCTCTAGAAGAATGGGTGCCGATATATTTATATCAATTCATGCAGATGGATTTAGACTTTCATCGGTTAAGGGTGCATCAGTATATATATGGTCAGAAAAAGCCTCATCAATTGCTGCAGAAAATCTATCTAAAAAAGAGTTAGCTTCAAAAATAGGCAAGATCGCTATTGATGATTTTGATGAAGATAAGGCAAGGGAGGATTTTCCTAATATCTATAAATTAAAGATAGAAGGTAGTAAAAGGCTTGGTAATGAAATTTTATCTGAGCTTAGAAAAGATCCATATACAAAGCTTCATAAAAAGAATATTGAGTTTGCAGATTTTAGGGTCCTTAAATCATTTGATACCCCATCCGTACTAATAGAATCTGGGTTTATGACAAACCCAGACGATGCAGAAAGACTCAAGGGTAAACCAGGACGAAGAATGATTGCAAGATCTATATTTCTTGGATTGCATAATTATTTTAAAAACCAGCCTGTTGCAGATAGTGTCTTTGAAAAAGATTCCAAGCACGTAATGTATGAAATTCAAAAGGGTGATGTTTTATCAGAAATTGCAGTAAGGTTTGGGCTATCAGTAGAAACTATTGAGATTGAAAATCAACTTGAAAATAAGTCTATATATCCTGGACAGATAATTAGACTGAAAATCTAAGAGAAATCGACTGGATCAATGTCAAATGACCACCTGACTTTCTTTGATTCCTTTAAATCATCTATCTCCTTGGCTAGATAAGTTAAAACCCTATTTAAATAGACCCTATTGGAAGTCTGTATATATAGCGAATGTTTATAAGAACCCTTTGTTTTTGAGATAAAAGAAGGAAGCGGCCCAATTGTAAAAATATTTTTCTTTCCTCTTAAGATATTCTCTACTCTAGAAAGGAAATTAATATTATTTTGTTGAGTTGGAGATGTTGATCTTAGTATTGATGCGCAAGAATATGGAGGCAAACCTCCTAGCCTATTTTCTGCTAATTTTCTTTTTGCAAAAGACAGGTAGTCTCCATTCTTAATTTGATTGAGTGTTCTGTCTTCAGGATATCTTGTTTGTATAATAACTTTTGCTTCATTGCTATTTCTTCCTGCTCTGCCAGATACTTGAATAAGCAATTGTGATACCTTTTCTAAAGCATTTACTTCCGGACTTATCAAGCCATTGTCAGCATTAATTACCAATGTTAATGCTACATTGCTAAAATCATGGCCTTTAGCAAGCATCTGTGTTCCAACAAGAATTGCTGCGCCATTGCTATCTAGCCTTTCATATATTTGATTCATAGAATTTTTTTTCTTTGTAGAATCTTGGTCTATTCTTATTGTATTTACATGCGGGAAGCTCCTTATCAAAAAATCCTCTACCTTTTCTGTACCTAGGCCAAGGAGCTCTATTTGGCTTGATGCACAATTTGGGCATGATTCTGGATTTCCATAAGCAGACTCGCACCTATGACAAACAAGTCTATTCCTTTCTTTATGATAGACGAGGTTTGACTCACATGATGAGCATTCCGCAGTCCAGCCACATGCATTGCATTGAAGCAACGGGGCAAAGCCTCTTCTGTTAATAAATACTAAAACTTGTTTATTGTCTTTTAAAGTTACGTCTATGGCCTCCAAAGACTCTGGCGCAATACCAGAAACCAGCTTCTTATTGTTTATATCTAAAATAATTAGTTTGGGTGGCTTTCTTCCATCTACTCTTTCGGGCATATCAACTTTATTAACTTTATTTTCTTCAACTAGTTTAAGAATTGAAAAAGATGGGGTTGCTGAACCAAGTAAGATTGGTATATTTTCTTTTTGAGCTCTTTTGATGCCTAGTTCACGAGCTGAGAATTTAAACCCTTCTGATTGCTTAAAAGATTGATCATGCTCCTCATCTATTATTACTAATCCAAGATTTTTTATAGGATTCATAATTGCAGATCTGGTTCCTATTACTATGCGGATCAAACCTGCTTTAGCTTTACTCCAAACCTTGAATCTTTGGAGTGGAGTTTGCCTTGAGTGATAAAGCCCAATTTCGCCATTAAACCTATTTGAAAAAACTTTATGGAGCTGAGGTGTTAAGTTTATTTCAGGTACAAGAATAAGTACTGATTTTCCATCGTTAATCAAATTTCTAGCTATATTAAGATATACCTCAGTTTTCCCTGATCCAGTAACACCATGAAGTAAACTAATATTAAAACTATTATTAATTTCTAATTGTTCAATGGCTTTAACTTGGGGTGCGGTAAGGCTTTGATGCATATCATTATTATTAATCTTGTAATCATCTTTCTGGATGTTTTCAATATTGGGTAGTTTTTTTTTATCGTTTCTGAGTAAATTAGGAGTGAATGTATGAAGAACCTCGCCTATAGGATGATGATAGTACTTTGATGCCCAAATGAGACAGTCAAAAATATGTTTTTCAAAAATGGGGTTGCTTTCAAGCACTTTATAAACTTCTTTTACTTTGTATGGAGGCTTGGATTTTAATTGTTCGATAACAATTCCCATCAAAACCTTGCTGCCAAATGATATTTGAACTCGCGTTCCTTTTGGAAGCATTGTGCTGCTCTTGTATGTAAATACTTCTCGAACAGGTATTGGAACTGCTATTTGAAAATAAAAAAAATTCATTTTTCCATTGTAAAGAAGAGGTTTTTTGTTATGATTCTCATCCAAATTTTGATTTTATTATGAAAAAAGATATACATCCTAAATACCGCGAAGTTTTATTCCATGATCCAAGTGCTGACAAGTTCTTTTTAATTCGTTCAACACTAGAAACAACTCAAACAAAAGAGTGGGAAGATGGTAAAACATATCCTTATTATACTCTTGATATCTCTTCTGCCTCTCATCCTTTTTATACTGGTAAGCAGAAAATTATTGATACAGGCGGTAGAGTACAGAAATTTGAAGAGAGATTTGGCAAGAAGTAATAAATTATCAATTTATTCCGGAACTACCGAATCCTTTCTCTCCCCTCTCAGATTTATTAAACTCCTTCACAATATTAAACTTTACCTGCGCTACAGGCACAATTATCATCTGAGCAATTCTATCACCAGGATTGATTGTAAATAATTTATTAGAGCGATTCCATGCTGGAACCATCATTTCGCCTTGATAATCGGAATCAATCAAGCCTACTAAGTTGCCTAAAACTATTCCGTGTTTTGATCCAAGGCCAGATCTAGGTATAACAAGGGCTGCATATTTTTTATCTCCTAGGTGCATTGCAAAACCCATTGGTATCATGATTGTTTGAGATGGAGATATCTCAACTGGGCTATCAATACAAGCCCTAAGATCCATGCCGCCTGAGCCTTCAGTTCCGTATGATGGGAGTGATATGCTGTCTCTCATCAATGGATTTAAAATTTTTATATCTACTTCTTTCATTTATTGCATTGTTTAGGGTTAATTTTAAATTTTAACTTAGAATCATGAATAGATGACCATGCTTTTAAATTTATTGAAGTTAATGTGCAAGGTTCATAAATATCTATTGTTGTTTTTGTCAAAAGGCTAATGGTTTCTGAAAGCATGGGATTATGCCCAATAACTAAAATTGAATTTATAGAATCATCTTGTAATTCAAGAAAACTCAATAATTCTTTGGAGCTACCACTATAAAGAAAATCTTTGTATATAACTTCATTAATATCATATCTAAATCCTGTAAATATTAAATCTGATGTTTCTTTGGTTCTTTTGGATGGGCTACATAAAACTTTTTCAATTTTAATATCATTACTCAAAGCATAATTTTCAATTAGTTTTGTTTCGCTAATACCTTCAAGAGTCAAAGGCCTGTCTATATCAAATGCTGTTTCAGCAGCCCAAGATGCCGTTGCATGTCTTAAAAAAAATACCTCTTTCATAATTAATATCTATATAGTATTGATAAGTTCACAACTTATCTATAAAATCGCGTTTCTATGAGTAAATTATGTCAAGTAACAGGAAAGATACCTCAGTCTGGGAATAACGTTTCTCATGCTAATAATAGAACAAAGAGAAAGTTTTTTCCTAACCTACACACCCATAAGTTCTGGGTAGAATCAGAAAATAGATTTGTTAATTTGAAGGTGTCGGCCAAAGGCATGAGAATAATTGACAAAAAAGGTATCAGCCAGGTTCTAAAAGAAATTAGAGCTAGAGGCGAAAAAGTTTAGCCCTAACTTTAAGAACCAGAAGCCCTTTCTATAAAAAAAGCTTTTAATAGTTTAGATTTATTCACATAATTTAATCCTAGATTTCTTATTAATCGCAAATAAGGATTATCATTTTTAAAAGCATTAACAAATAAGTCCATAGATTTAAGCATCATTAAATTTAATGATTCTCTTTCAATAGAATACTTTCTTAGATAGGTAGGTTCATTTATTTTAAAACCTTGCTCATATGCCTTTTCTATCTGACTGCAGAAGACATCTGCATCAGCAAATCCAAGATTGACACCCTGCCCCGCCAAAGGATGAATTGAGTGAGCTGAATCAGCTAATAGCACTACGGAATCTCTTATATAGTCATCAATATAATGATTAGATAGTCCAAAGCTTAGGATGTCTGATTGAATATCCATTCGATACCCAAGCTTTCTTTCAAAATATTTAAGATTCTTATGAATAAAATCCTCTAAACCATATTTTTCTAGCAGGCTATTATCTAGAGACCAAACCACTGTAAAAATATTATTCCCTTTTGGTGCTGGCATTAATGCAAATATTCCTTTTTCAGAAAAAACTTGATACGCATGATTGTTCTTGGCACTAGCATTTACTAAAAAAGTAGCTGCAGTTTGGTCATAAGAATGGCCAATATTTTTAAACCCATATAATTTCGCAACGTTTGATGATCTGCCATCACATGCAATCAAAAGATCTGACTTATAATATGTGGAATTTGATAAATGAATTTCTGTCTCCTCATTTGCAGAGTCATAGTTAATAGATTTAATCTCTGTATTAAATAGAGTGTTGGAGACATTTTCTTTTCTTAATACTGCATTTAATTCATTAAACATGATAACTGAGGAGAGTTCTTTGTAACCGATATCATCAGATGAGAAGTTTATTCTGCCAGTGCCATCTGCGTCAGATGCGAAGATATTTTTAATGCTTGATGAAGAGATTTCTATTCCTTCATTCTGAAGTAGTTTAATTGACCTAGGATTTAGTGTTATTGTTCTTATGCTGCTATTAGAATCATGAAGATCATTGCTCTTCTCAATGATTTTTGATTGAATTCCTGATTTTCTTAATCTGAGTGAAATATAGTTCCCTATCAACCCACCCCCGGATATGATTATGGGAATATTCATAGGCTAGGACATTAAAGCTTCAATTTCTTTTGGATCAGAGGGAACTTTCTCCGTTAGATTTAGATTGCCGCTCTCTGTCACTAAAATATCATCTTCAATTCTAATGCCTATACCCTTCCATTTTTCATCAACGTTAGATGAGCTGCTAATATATATTCCAGGCTCAACAGTAGTTACCATTCCAGGCTTA
>CAJQGY010000010.1 GCA_905478015.1 uncultured SAR86 cluster bacterium | reverse complement strand
GGAATGGGCATCAAAAACTATAAAGACATAAGACCAAAAGATAAAATTGAAGTTTTTGATAGAAAAGAGGAAGCTCAAACAATTTCATAATTTTTATGGCATCACTTAGATCAGATAAAATTGCAGATGAGCTAAAAAAAGAAATTTCCTTAATTATAAATAGGAAAACAAAAGATCCAAGACTTCAAAATATAAATATAACAGCTGTTAAGGTTTCTGATGATATTGGTATAGCAACCGTATACTATTCTTTGATTGGACAATCAATAAATAAGTCTGAAAGCAGTCTTGAGAATAAAGTTCTTAAAAAATTTTCTGGTATGGTTAGGTCTCAACTATCAAAAACTATGCAGATTAGGAGGGTTCCTATTATCAATTTTAGATTTGATGAAAGTATTGAATACTCTGAAAATATTGAAAAGCTACTTCAAGACTTATAAATGCATGGTTTTATAAACCTTATCAAGCAAAAAGGTGTTAGCTCAAATTCCGCTCTTCAATCTGCAAAAAAAAAGCTACAAATAAAAAAAGCAGGCCACCTGGGTACATTAGACCCTATGGCAGAGGGTGTATTGGTTTTAGGTATCAATAGGGGAACAAAGTTTTCTTCATTTTTTCTAAATGGAGATAAAACTTACAGAGCAGGTATATTGCTCGGTTCTTCTACTGATACAGACGATGCTATGGGAGAAATTATCTACACATCAAATCTTAAAAAAGAAAAAGAAGAGGTTGAGATAGAACTTAAAAAGTTTATTGGTAAGTCAATGCAGAACCCACCCCATTTTTCTGCTTTAAAACATAAAGGAAAAGCGCTATACAAATATGCTCGGGAAGGAGTGTTAATTTCCAAGCCCCCCAGAGAAATTAATATTTATTCAATAAAAAATATCAATATAGAAAAAGATATGTGTGTTTGTGATATACATTGCTCAAAAGGAACATATATCAGGTCTATTGCTAGAGATTTGGGTGAAAGACTTGGAACAGGAGCCCACCTAGCATCTCTTACAAGGTTGAGTCAGGGAATATTCAATATAGAAAATGCATTTCATTTGGATGAATTAAATGAAAACTCAATAATTAACATTGAAAATGCCTTCCTTAATCTCAATGAGATATCACTCACTAAAGATGAAACTAAACTATTTCTTAATGGTGTTAGGTTTGATTTTAATATTGATAAAGATGCACTCTACAGATTATATGACAATGAAAAAAATTTTCTTGGGCTTGGTGAGATCTGGGATTCAAAGCTTCAACTCAAACGACTTGTTTAATAGCTTAATTAGGTTTAAAGTACGTTCGCACGCTTTAGTTGCGGAGGCTGCAAACTTTAATTATACGCATCGAGGAATTATATAATGGCATTAATAGCTAAAGAAAAAGAACTGATAGTTAAGAAATTTAAGAAAGGCGATAACGACACTGGGTCTCCAGAAGTACAAATTGCTTTACTGTCAGAAAATATCAACAAACTTCAAAGTCACTTCAAGGAACATAAAAAAGACCATCATTCAAGAACTGGTTTAATTAGAATGGTTAACCTAAGAAGAAAATTATTGGCTTATTTGAAAAGAAAAAACCCAGAAAGTTACTCAAGTATTATTAAAGAGCTAAAACTAAGAGGTTAATTAAAAAGGAAAATCGTGGAAAATAATAAATTAGAATCTACAACAGTAGAATTTCAGTACGGAAATAAATTAGTAAAATTAGAAACAAATAAAGTTGCAAGACAAGCAACAGCAGCAGTAGTAGTTACAATTGATGATTTGGTTGTCTTAACAACTGTTGTAGCAAAGAAAGAGGCAGATCCAAAAAAAGATTTCTTCCCACTTGCTGTATTTTATCAAGAGAAATTTTACGCAACAGGGGCTATTCCTGGAGGCTTCTTTAAAAGAGAAGCTAGACCAACAGAAAGAGAGACCTTAACATCAAGACTTATAGATAGACCTATAAGACCTCTATTTCCTGAAGGTTTTAAGAATGAAGTACAGATTTTTTGTACTGTAATGTCATCAGGTAAGGATCAAAACCCTGATATAGCGGCTATGATAGGCGCATCTGCAGCTTTATGTGTAGCAGGAGTTCCTTTTGACGGTCCTATGGGAGCTGCAAGAGTTGGCTTTGTTGATGGTAACTATGTTCTAAACCCTTCATTTGAAGAGTTGGAAGAATCATATCTAGACATGGTTGTTGCAGGGACAGAAGAAGCTGTATTAATGGTCGAATCAGAGGCAAAAGAGCTTAATGAAGATTTAATGCTTGGTGCTGTTCTATTTGCTCATCAAGAAATGCAAACAGTTGTAAAAGCTTGTTCAGAACTCAAAGAAAAAGCTGGCAAAGAAGATTGGGTACTAAAAGTAGATGAAGAGTCTCCTGTTTATGCTAAAGAATTATCTGAGAAGTTCAGCGATCAAATTACTGAAGCTTTTACAATTAAAGACAAATCAGAGAGAACCGCAGCTATTGGGGTTATAAAAGATTCAATTGTTGATTCTTATCCAGATGCTGATGAAATCCAACTTGGAAAAGTTCTTGGTGCATTTAAGAATCTTGAAAAAGATATAGTAAGAAAGAATATTTTAAGTAAGCAGCCAAGAATTGATGGAAGAGATACAGACACAGTTAGGCCTATATTTGTTGAGACAGACGTTCTTCCAAGTACCCATGGGTCTTCTTTATTTACTAGAGGAGAGACACAAGCAATTGTTGTTGCAACACTTGGTTCTTCAAGAGATGCGCAAAGAATAGAATCTATTGAAGGTCAAAGTACTGATAATTTTATGCTTCATTATAATTTTCCAGCATATAGTGTTGGAGAAATTGGAATGCCAATGGGGCCAAAAAGAAGAGAAATTGGTCATGGCAATTTAGCAAAAAGAGCCATTAAAGCTGTATTGCCTGATCTAGAAGATTTTGGTTATACAATGAGAGTTGTTTCTGAGATAACTGAATCAAATGGATCAAGCTCAATGGCATCAGTATGTGGAACATCATTATCACTAATGGATGCGGGTGTTCCTATTTCAAGCCCAGTTGCTGGCATAGCGATGGGATTAATCAAAGAAGGCGACGATTTTGCTGTTTTGACTGATATTTTAGGCGACGAAGATCATCTTGGTGATATGGATTTTAAAGTAGCTGGAACTGAAAATGGTATTACAGCCCTTCAAATGGATATCAAAATACAAGGAATTAATGAAGCAATCATGGAAACAGCTTTAACTAAAGCTAAGGTTGCAATCACTCATATATTAGGAATTATGAATGAGGCAATCTCATCTCCTAAAGAACTGTCTGAAAACGCTCCTGCAATGAAAACATTTATGGTCGAAAAAGATAAGATCAAAGAGATTATAGGAAAGGGCGGAGCTGTTATTAAAGGTATGCAAGAAAAAACAGGTGCTACGGTGGATGTTAGTGATGACGGAACCGTTTCTGTGTTTGGTCAAAACCAAACATCAATGCAAGAATGCCTAGAAATAATTGAAGGTATTTTAGAAGAACCAGAACTAAACAAGGTGTATAACGGTAAAGTTGTAAAAATTGTTGATTTTGGAGCTTTTGTTAATATTCTTCCAGGTAAAGATGGTCTGCTGCATATATCAGAAATATCTCATGAAAGAACTGAAAGTGTATCTGCTGTATACTCAGAAGGTGATGAGGTTGAGGTTAAACTCATTGGCTTTGATAGAGGTAAAATGAAATTATCAGTTAAGGCGCTTCAAGAGAAAAAAGTTGCTGAGCCTGCAAATGATGCAGAGGAAGCATCAGATTCAGAAGAATAATACGCTTATAAGATAAATTCTCAAAAGTCAAACTTTGAGAATTTATCATTTCATATAATTTGCTCTAAACCTTCAAATATGGTCTCATATGTATGCAAAACATATAAAACCTATAGGGGGGAAATATTATGGATAATGCATGGAGAATGATAGGCGACCTAGTTAGTAATTTAACTAGCGTTATAACAGGAATCTTGGGTCTAGGAATTGTAGGAGCTTTGGCTTTTGGCGATGTTCTAGGACTTGATGTGATAGGAAATATAACAGCATTAGTTGAACAATTAGCTACTAGTGGTGTTGTTGGACTTCTTGTTTTAGCTGTTCTAATGAGCCTAGTTAAGTAATATACTTAATATGTTAAGAAGAGCGTATTGCGCTCTTCTTAACTCTTTTATAAAAAAATATGAATTTTAAAGTTACATTAACAAGTCTTACAACCTTTCTAAATAAAGTTACAAAACTTCTTATACCACTTGTAATTGTATCGCTTCTTCTTGGTATTATATTTGGCCCACAAACTCCTTTTGTTGGAGATGTTTACAATAATGTATCTAGTATATTAAATATGCTTGGAGAAGATGCACTTCTTGCATTGATTTCTCTAGTAATAATACTCAGTTATTTAAAGAAAGATTAATCCAAGTCTTTATTAGCCATGCTAATGGCAATTTAATCTAAGTCTATCTTAATTATTATAGTGGTGGCTATGGGTGGAATTGAACCACCGACCCCAGCGTTATGAGTGCTGTGCTCTAACCATCTGAGCTACATAGCCAATCGTTGAATGATAATTATATATAAACGTTAGTCAATATAATTTTTTACTTAAACATTAAATTTAAAATGGATGACATCCCCATCCTTTACCAGATAATCTTTTCCTTCTAACCTGAGCTTACCCTTTTCCTTTGCCCCTGATTCACCCTGGCACTCTATATAGTCGCTAAAACCGATAACCTCAGCTTTTATAAAGCCTTTTTCAAAATCAGTATGAATAACCCCTGCAGCGTTAGGCGCAAGTGAACCTTTTCTAATTGTCCAGGCCCTAAGTTCTTTGGGTCCTGCTGTAAAATATGTTTCAAGCCCTAAAACTTCATAACCTTTAAAAATTATTTTATTTAGTACAGGCTCATCCATTCCCATTAGTTCTAGGTATTCATTTCTCTCTTCATCATTATCAATAGAGGCTATCTCTTGTTCAATTTTTATTGATGCAGGTATAACCATCGAATTACTTTTTTTAGCAAACTCTTGAAGTTTTTTTAGCTCATTATCAGAAGAGCCATCATCAGATATATTTGCAATGTAAAAAATAGGCTTTGTGCTTAATAGCTGATATCTGTTAATAATTTTTTTATCATCAGTTTCGTACTGATTAATATCAATTAAGTTACCAGCTTCAAGTTCAATCTTTATAGCTGACAATAGTTCATGGTCACGTTTATTATCTTTATCATTAGTTTTTAGAAGCTTCTCGCATTTTATTAGCCTTTTACCTACTGACTCTAAGTCAGCCATAATAAGTTCTAGATTTATTATTTCAGCATCTTTAACTGAATTTATTTCGCCATCAACATGAGTTATATTTTTATCTTCAAAACACCTGACCACATGAGCAAGGGCATTCATTTCTCTTATATTTGATAAGAATGCATTACCAAGCCCTTCGCCTTGAGACGCGCCTTTAACCAAACCTGCTATATCTACTAAATCTAGTGTTGCTGGAACTATTTTCTCTGAAGATACTATTTTTTGGAGTTCTACCAATCTATTATCTGGTAATTGTACTTTCCCAATATTTGGTTCAATTGTACAAAATGGAAAATTTTCTGCAGGAATTGAAGAGTTTGTTAGAGCATTGAATAATGTTGATTTACCAACATTTGGCAAGCCTATAATTCCACACCTAAAACCCATTCAATTAGTGTGAAGCTTTTTTTGAGCTTCAGCATATTTTTTATTACAAATATCATCAAATACATCAAGAAAGTTGAGATAGCTTTTTTCAACACGATCTCTATCAGTGGGATTAAATTTATTCAAAACCCATGTGTTTACTTCTGATTTCATACCTGGGTGACCAATTCCAATCCTAACCCTTGAAAATCCTCTTGATGAAGTTCTATGGAAAATATCTTTAAGACCATTGTGACCGCCATGACCACCATCCACTTTAAACCTTACATCTCCAGGATTTAAATCTAGATCATCATGGAAGACAATAATATTCTTAACATCTAAATTTTTATTCTTTATAATCTTAGACACTGTAATGCCACTATTATTCATATAATTATCAGGTATTACCCATAGAATTTTATTTTGATGAGATGATGTAATTGAAGCCTCGTACCTCTTTTTTTCTTCAAAAACCAGTGAATAACTATCAGCTAATTTAATTAACCAATCTTTACCTACATTATGCTTAGTTTGATCATACTTAGACCCAGGATTACCAAGACCTATAAGGCAAAGATCATACATGAGCAAGTTTTTTTATATTACTCAGATTCTTCGCTAGAATCCTCATCCGCATTCTCTTCTGAAGACTCAGCCTCTTCGCCTTCCTCTCCCTCAGCAAGTATAGGTTCTTCTTCAACAACTGCTTTAGGAGCGTTGATGGATACAATCATCTGATCAGTAGACTCATCTAGGCCTGGTATTTCACTTCCCTCAGGAAGCTTAAGTTCTGAAAGTCTCATTGAGCTTCCTAGAGCTAAATTTAGAACATCTACCTCAATTGATTCAGGTATGTTACCAGCTGAACAGAGAATCTCTATTTCACGGATTGCTTTGTTTATTACTCCGCCTTCGTTTTTAACTCCATCACACTCTTCTTCATTGATAAAATTAACAGGAATAATAACTTTTAATTTAGTTTTACTAGATACTCTTAAAAAATCAGCATGAAGAAACCTTCCTTTTGCAGGATCTCTTTGAAGTTCTTTAAGTACAACTTTTTCTTCAAGTTCTCCTGTTTTTATAACAAGAACCTGCGTATAAAAAAGTTCATCTTGTGAAGCTTTTGTTAGCTCATTTAATCTGAGTTTAATATTTAATGAATCTTTTTCGGCTCCATAAATAATAGCTGGCACCATTCCATCTATTTTTCTAATAACACGCGCTTTATTAGACCCAGTTCTTTCTCTAGGGTCTGCATTTAAAATAATTTCTTCACTCATAATATCCTCTTATATAAATATTTCACTTAGTGACTCATCGCGACTCAGTCGCTTAATGCACTCAGCAATAATTGATGCTAGTGAAATGACGCGTATTTTACTGCATTTTTGTGCTTCATGGGACAATGGAATTGAATTAGTTACAACTAACTCATCAATTTCTGAATTTTCCAGTCTTTCGATAGCAGGACCTGATAGTACAGGGTGGGTAATATATGCTTTTACAGCCTTTGCTCCTTTTTCTTTAAGAGCAGCAGCAGCATTACATAAAGTACCAGCAGTATCTATGATGTCATCAGGCACAATACATACCTTTCCTTCAATATCTCCAATTATATTCATTACCTCAGATTGATTTGCAGCGGCTCTTCTTTTATCAATAATTGCTAAATCAGTGTCATCTAGCAATTTTGCAAGAGCTCTAGATCTAACAACACCTCCAACATCTGGAGATACAACTACTATGTCATCTCTTTCATTATTTTCTTTAATATCATCTACCATTAACATAGTTGCATATACGTTATCAGCAGGCATATCAAAGAAACCTTGGATAGTTTCAGAGTGAAGGTCGACTGTTAAAACTCTATCAATACCAACACCATGGAACATATCAGCAACTACCTTAGCGCTGATTGGGACCCTAGCAGATCTAACTCTTCTATCTTGCCTTGCATAACCATAATAAGGAACAATTGCTGTAATTTTAGATGCTGATGAGCGCTTTAATGCATCAGCAAGGAGCATTAGCTCCATTAAATTCTTATTGCTTGGAGCACAAGTAGATTGAATTATAAATGTATCATGACCTCTAACATTATCTTCAATTTGCACTTTAATTTCACCATCTGAAAAATATCCAACATCAGCAGGAGCTATGACAGTTCCAAGAATTGACGCAACTTCGTTAGCAAGTGCTGCATTAGCAGTTCCGGTAAAAAGATCAATTTTTTTAACATTCATAAGTTAATCCAAAAATGGCTGGGGTGGTAGGATTCGAACCTACGCATGACGGGATCAAAACCCGTTGCCTTACCGCTTGGCTACACCCCATAACTCTATAATTTCATAGTTAAGGGTGCATATTGTAATGGTTTAGTTAAAAAGAATCTCCAATTGAATGGAATTATTTTTAAAATTTTATCCAATTCTTCTTGTGACTTATATCTTATAAACATACTTGAACCACTTCCAGAAAGACATATATTTAAATCATCTTTAAATTCATTAACAAATTCATAGATTTCTTTATTTAATGATTTATAAATATTCCAAAATGAATTTTGTTCATCCTTTGACGGAGTATTTTCTAGATCAAATTTTCTATACATCTCAGCTGAAGAGCAGTGGATATTTGGATATATGATTAAATAGTTTGCAGTCTCCATTTTTTTATTTATGAGCTTTTCTCCGATACCACTTACATAAGCATTATTCCCATTTATAAAAAATGGAACGTCCGCTCCTAATTTTGTCCCTAAAACCATTAGCTCACTTTTGTTTAAATTTATATCCCAAAGTTTATTTAGAGTAACTAGGGTTGAAGCTGCATTTGAACTGCCACCTCCTAGGCCAGAGCCAGTAGGTATATTTTTGTGCAACTTAATTCTAATTGAATTATCTTTATTTGACTGCTCATTAAGTAGCAAAGCAGCTTTATATACAATGTTTTCATGCGTTTCAATATCGAGATCGCAATCTAACTGAATTCCCCCAGATGATTTTTCAAATATTAAGTCATCGTATATATCAATTAATTGAAATGCAGAATCAATCTCATGATAGCCACTTTCAAGTTTTGATATTATATTAAGATACAGATTTATCTTAGCGGGTGATTTTACTTTTATCATTTTACTAAGTTAGAACATGCCCATTAATTTTAAATTTGCTATCTGTTATATCAAAAGAAATTTTATCTTTACCCTTTGAGCATACCAATCTAATACTTTCACTATGTATAAATAGATACTCTTGAGGCTCTATAGCTGTTTCATTATTAGAAAGCTTGGTTGAGTCAAGACAGTTATTCAACCAGTTATAAATTTTTTTGTAATCCTTGGGCGTATAGCTTGAATTAATAAAGACATTATCTTCTGATGAAGTTGATTCTATATATCCATTGCTCTTTATAGTTAAATTTAAAACATTACCAAAAAAAGGCTTGCTTACCTGTATAATTAACCCATTACCTTGCTTAATAATGCTTGTATTAAATGTTGAGCCAACTTTTGCGTTTTCAACATAAAACTTACCAGTATAAATTTTTTGCTTAGATGAAGATGGATTTACAACACATGAAAACAGAAAAGGTAGCAATAAAAATAAAAATAAATTTTTACTAATGGAATTACAACTCTTTGGCATAAATCACAAAACCTCTAATGTTTCTGAAAGAGAAAGATTCATTATAAGTGAGTCTAACCAATTTTTACTCAATAGCTTGATAAAAGATAAATTTAATAATTCTATTATCTCCTTTTTTGGATTATCAACTTGCAATAGAAGCGAAATATATTTACTGGGCGAAAAAGGAGTAATTAATAGCTTTTTTGATGAAGTTTCTAAATTATTCAATCTAAATAAAATTAACACCTCACAGTTTTATTTTCTTCAAGATGAGGATGCATTTATACACATGTGTAAAGTTGCTGCAGGCATCGATTCTCAGGTGTTAGGCGAACAGGAAATTTTTGGTCAATATAAAAATGCAATTGCAGTCTCGAAAAATATTGGAGTTATGGATTCAAATCTCCAGAGATATGCCAATAAAGCAATAGAGGTTGTAAGAAAAGTCCGAACTAATACAAATATTGGTGTAAATCCTCTGTCAATAAGCGGCCTTTCACTTAAATTAATAAAAAATATTTTTGAAAATCCAATTAATCAAAAAGTCTTAGTAATAGGAGCTGGCTCTCTTGCACAAGATGTTATTAAAAATCTTTACAACAAAGGTATCACAGACATCAGATCAGTTAATAGAAGCATTAAAGAAATTACCATTTCTGATTCTTTTGGAATTGTATCTTCACCATTATCATCATTGCACTTTGAGCTAGAGAAAGCTGATGTGGTAATAGCCTCTGCTTTGGCAGAATTACCAATTATCGGTAAAGGAGCGATTGAAAAAGCATTAATGAAGAGAGGAAATAAGCCACTGCTTCTGATTGACCTAGCGGTTCCAAGAAATATTGAAGAAGGGGTAAAAGATATTGAAACGATTTACCTTTACACAATAGATGATATTGAAAAAATAACTCAAGACAACCTTGGGCAAAGAAGGATCGAAGCTGAAAAAGCCTTAAATATGATTGTTAGAGAATCTCAAAATGTTTTACTAGAATTACGAAATACTCACTTTAAATCTTCCCTAAACTCCGAAATATACAACCTTCTAGATAGCCTGAAAGCCAATGAATTAGATTCTTTCAAAGAAGAAATAAATCACAAAGATCTCATTATAAATTTGCTTTCCAACAACTCATTTTACGACGACTCATTTGAAGCACTTAAGGATATTAAAAAAGTTGATAAACATATTGTTAGCTCAATGGTAAAGGGGTATTTTGATGCATAGTTCAATGAATATAAAGCTTAGCAAGCTCAAAGAAAGGCTGGACGAAATTCAGAAGATGCTATCCCAACCAGACGTTGTAAATGATATGGAAAACTACACAGCATTAAATAAAGAGTTTTCTGAAATTAACCCTATCGTTAGTAAATACAATGAATATATCGACTTAGATAGGGCTATAAATGATGCAAAAGAGTTATTAGAATCAGATGATCAGGATATGGTTCTTCTTGCAGAAGAAGAAATTGCTGAGGCTGCAAACAAGCCTGAAATTATTGAACAAGAACTTAAATTAATGTTGCTACCAAAGGATACAGCTGATGATGGGTCTGCCTATATTGAGATAAGGGCTGGAGCAGGTGGTGACGAGGCTGCAATTTTTGCTGGAGATCTTTATAGGATGTATTCTCGTCTTGCTGAAAGAGAAGGCTGGGGCCTAGAGGAAATTAATATTCGTCCTGCAGAGCAAGGAGGCTTGAAAGAGGTAATCGGTAAGTTGGAAGGAAAGGGGGTCTTTAAAGTTCTTAAATTTGAATCTGGAGTTCATAGGGTGCAAAGGGTGCCTGAAACTGAATCTCAGGGAAGGGTTCATACATCAACCTGTACCGTTGCCATACTCCCAGAAGTAGAAGAGGTTCAAGATATTCATATAGATAAAAATGATCTTAGAGTCGATACATTTAGAGCATCTGGCGCTGGAGGACAGCATGTGAATAAAACTGATTCAGCAGTAAGACTTACCCATATTCCAACTGGATTGGTTGTGGAATGCCAGGATGGAAGATCTCAGCACAAGAATAAGGAAAAAGCTATGTCTCTTTTAGCCGCAAAGTTAAAACAACAAGAAATAGATTCTCAGCAGCAGAGCATTGCAAGTGAACGAAAAATACTCGTTGGAACTGGAGATAGAAGTGAAAAAATTAGAACTTATAATTTTCCTCAAGGCAGAATGACAGATCATAGAATTAAATTAACACAACATAATCTAGATCAAATAATGGATGGTGACATCAAAGCAATTTGTGATGCCTTACTTGCAGAAAATCAACTTGCCATGCTCTCAAAGCTTGAAGAAGAGTAATTGATTTTAAATACAAAAATTCTCAGAGCCGCCATATCTGAAAAGTTCAACGGCGATGAAGAAATATATAACGAATTGATATTTTTTTTAAAAAAAGCTCTAAATATTAGCCTTGCTGATTTGTATTCAAGTAAGGATTTAAAAATAAACAAAGATCAATCTACTAAACTTGATTATTTTTTCAATCAAAAGCTTTTAAAAAAACCTCTTGATTATATTTTAAATGAATCATCTTTTTTTGGCAGAGACTTTTTTGTTGATGAGAGAGTACTAATCCCAAGATGTGAGACAGAATCAATTATTCAATACTTAAAAGATATTAAACTTCAAGGAAATAAAAACATTCTAGATGCTGGAACAGGTTCGGGGTGCATAGGCATATCCATTGCTCATTTAGATAAAAGACTTACAGTTTATGCAACAGACAAAAGCAGTGATGCTCTTGCAGTAGCAGCTATTAATATTAATCGAAATAAAATAACCAATATGTTTTTAACGCAAATGCATTGGCTTTCAGCAATTCAAGAAGAAATTTTTGATGTTGTTGTATCAAATCCTCCCTATATTGAAGAAAATGATAGCCATTTAAAAGAATTATCTCACGAACCAATTGAAGCTTTAGTTTCAAAAGATAATGGTTTTAGTGACATCAAAGAAATATGTAATAAAGCTTATAGCGTTTTAAAAAATGAAGGAATGTTAATTATTGAGCACGGGTATAATCAACACCAGCAAATTTTAAAAATTATTCAAAGCGCAGGCCTAGAATTTAAAGAAGTGCTTAAAGATCAACAAGGACACAATAGAATTACGATAGCTTTAAAATAATTTTCTTTATCTTTTTTTGAAGTAACTATAATATAAGAAATGCAAATATTTTATATTTCTTAAAGGGGGAAACATGAAAGGAGATATGCAAAGTTGGACACCAAATATTGCTGGAATAATAGAGCATGCAAATAAGGTTTTTCCTGATGTAGAGGTTGTAAGCAAACTAGTTTCAGGCGAAACCCACAGAACAAACTATGGAGAGGTATGTATTCGATCAAGAAAATTAGCATCTGCACTAGAAAAAAATGGTTATAAGGAAGGAGATATTCTTGCTACGTTAGCATTGAACTCGTATAGACATTTAGAGATATATTATGGTGTTTCAGGTATGGGCGCAGTTAATCATACTTTAAATTTTAGACTTCACCCTGATCAAGCGGTTTATATAATCAACCATGCTGAAGATAAAATTATTTTTTGCGAACTTCCTTTTGTGCCGCTTTTAGAATCTTTACAAGACCAACTTCATTCAGTCGAAAAATTTATTATTTTATGTGAGAAAGATGAGCTTCCAGAAAGCTCATTAAAAAATACCATTTCATATGAAGAATTTATAGAAGATGGAGATGAAGACTATTCCTGGCCTCAATTGCAAGATGATGCAGCTTGTGGACTTTGCTATACATCTGGTACAACAGGCGATCCAAAGGGCGTCTTATATTCTCATAAATCAACTGTTTTGCATTCAATGACTGCAGCTATGCCTGTAGCACTTGATATAAATAGAAAGGATTCAATATTGATGGTTGTTCCTATGTTTCATGTAATGGCATGGGGATTGCCATATTTTGCTCCTATGAATGGTATTAAAATTGTAATGCCTGGAATGCAAATGGATGGACCATCTTTATATAATCAAATTGAAAACGAGAATATAACTATGGCATTTGGAGTTCCAACAATTTGGATGCAGTTACTTGGACATTGCAGAGAAAATAATCTTAAATTAAATTCGCTTAATAAAACTCTTGTTGGAGGTGCGGCAGTACCTGTTTCAATGATTAGAGAGTTTGATGAGGAGCATGACGTCACATTAGTTCAAGGTTGGGGTATGACAGAAATGAGCCCGCTTGGAACTACAAATATTATAACTGATGAGATGTTATCAATGCCGAAAGAAGAGAGGTATTTATTGCAAGCAAAAGCCGGAAGACCAATATATGGTGTAGAAATTGATATCAGAGATGAAGAGGGCAATTCTTTACCTCATGATGGAGAGGCATATGGCAACTTGGTTGTAAGAGGACCATGGATATTACAAAGGTATTTTAAAGCTGATCATGATGCTGTTGATGAGAATGGCTGGTTTGATACTGGAGATATTTCATCAATTGATAAAGATGGATATATGGCTATTGTTGATAGAGCTAAAGATGTTATTAAATCTGGAGGAGAGTGGATAAGCTCTATTGATCTAGAAAATGCAACTGTTGGACATCCTGAGATTGCCGAAGCTTGTGTTGTTGGTTTACCTCATCCTAAGTGGGACGAAAGACCAATGTTATTTGTAGTTACTAACACAGGAAATGATATTGAAAAACAGAGTATTCTTGACTTCTTAAATGACAAAGTTGCTAAATGGTGGCTTCCAGATGAAATAATCTTTTTAAAAGAACTTCCACATGGCGCTACTGGGAAATTACAGAAATTTGAATTAAGAAAAGAATACAATAATCATTATATGGAGAAATAAAATGTTACACATCATAAAACCAACAGAAATAGATTCAGTCATTGGACAAGAGGTTGGAGTTTCTGATTGGATTACTATCGACCAAGACAGAATTAATAAATTTGCTGAAGCAACATTAGATGATCAATTCATTCATACAGATCCTGAAAAAGCCACACCAGTATTTGGCTCAACAATTGCTCATGGCTTTTTATCATTATCATTGGTTGCCGGTATACCATTTTCACAAAACATTGGTTTAGTGCTTGAAGGAACAAAAATGGCACTTAATTATGGTTTAGACAAAGTAAGGTTTCTAAGCCCTGTTCCAGTTAACTCTGAAGTAAAAATAAGAATGAAATGTATAGAAATTAATGAAAAAAATCCAGGACAGTTTTTAGCAAAAACTGAAGTAACAATGGAAATAAAAGGCGTTGATAAACCTGCATTTGTTGCTGAAACCTTAAGTATGTATGTGCTTTAGGCTTCTAGGACAAAAGCTTTCTTAAAATTTCATTTACACTTTTTGGGTTAGCTTTGCCTTGTGTTTCTTTCATGACTTGACCAACAAAGAAACCAAATAACTTATCTTTTCCATTTTTAAAGGCTTCAACTTGATTTGGATTGGTATCTATAATCTTTTGTCCAATTTCTTCGAGTAAAGATTCATCTTGAATTTGAACCAAACCTTTATCTTGAATAATTTCATCCACATCACTTCCTGAATCCCAAATATCCTCTAATACAGACTTAGCAATCTTTCCAGAGATAGTATTGTCAGATATTCTTTCAACCATTTTAGCAAAATTGCTAGGTGTTAATCTTGATTCATCAATATCAATACCATCTTTATTTAATAGCGCGCTTACATCTCCTACAAGCCAGTTAGCTACAAGCTTTGAGTCATCTGTCTTTAAGCATGCTTCTTCAAACATGCTAGCCATAGTCTTGGACGAAGCAATTATTTTAGCTTCAGCAGCATCTAAAGAGTTATCAGCAATATATCTTTTTTCTTTTTGATCTGGGAGTTCGGGTAAGTTATCTTTCACAAGGCTTAACTCTTCGTCAGTTATAACAACAGGTAATAAATCTGGACAAGGAAAATATCTGTAATCATTTGCTTCTTCTTTTGATCTCATAGATCTTGTTTCATTTTTAACACTGTCATACAAGCGTGTTTCTTGAACCACTGAACCACCAGACTCAATAATTCTTGTTTGTCTTTCGACTTCATGATTAATGGCTCTCTCAATAAATTTAAATGAGTTAATATTTTTAATTTCAGCTCTTGTTCCTAACTTTTCATCATCTCGTTTCTTAATAGAGACATTTACATCACATCTCATAGATCCCTGCGCCATATTTCCATCACAAATATCTAAAAAAGTTACTAATTGCCTTATTGCCTTAAAATAAGCTACAGCTTCCTTTGCATTTGATATTTCTGGCTCAGAGACTATTTCTAAAAGAGGAGTTCCTGCGCGATTAAGATCTACTCCAGTTTCACCTTCAAATAAATCATGAATTGATTTTCCTGCATCCTCTTCTAAATGTGCTCTCGTAATATTGATAATTTTTTCAACGCCATCAACTTCTATTTTTATTGATCCTTCTCCTACAATTGGTAATGCCATCTGTGTTATCTGA
The DNA here is from genome assembly GCA_905478015.1 of uncultured SAR86 cluster bacterium. Taxonomy (GTDB): domain Bacteria; phylum Pseudomonadota; class Gammaproteobacteria; order Magnimaribacterales; family D2472; genus CAJQGY01. The sequence goes on along the minus strand of CAJQGY010000010.1, from coordinate 56,091 downwards.
TAACCTTTTGGTAAATCAGGATAAAAATAGTTTTTTCTATCAAATGTAGAGGTTTGGTTAATAACAGCATTAGTAGCCAATCCAAATCTAATCGCTTTTAAAAATGCTTCCTTGTTAGCAACAGGAAGAACACCCGGCAATCCCATATCAATTAAATCAACATGAGTATTGGGTTCTGCTCCAAAGCCAGTTGATCCACCTGAGAAAAGCTTAGATTTAGTAGACAGTTGTACATGAATTTCAAGACCTATTACTGTTTGCCAACTCATGATAATTTATTTCCTTCAGGAGTTTTGAGATGCCAGTCTGTTGATTTTTGAAAACTATGAGCAACCTGTAATATTCTTTTCTCATCCAAAAAGTTACCTATTAGCTGAAGCCCTATTGGCTTGTTATCTACCATTCCATTAGGTATCGACATTGCTGGTAGTCCAGCAAGATTAGCTGGGATGGTAAAAAGATCCTCTAAATACATTTGAATTGGATCACTTCCCTTTGAACCAGCTTTAAAAGCAGCACCTCTTGTTGTTGGTGACATAATCACATCAACTTCCTTAAAAGCACTATCAAAATCATTTTTAATAAGTCTTCTCACCTGCTGAGCTTTTTTGTAGTATGCATCATAAAACCCTGCTGATAATACGTATGAACCTATCAAGATTCTTCTCTTAACTTCATCTCCAAAACCCTCAGATCTTGTTTTGATATAAAGCTCTTCTAAATTAATTGGATTTTCAGATCTTTGCCCAAATTTAACGCCATCAAATCTAGATAAATTTGAAGAACATTCTGCAGGAGCGACTACATAATATGCTGGCACAGACAATGAAATATTAGGCAATGAAACTTCTACAAATTCAGCTCCTAAAGATTCATAATGTTTTTTTGATTCTTCAAAAATAGAAACAACATTATCATCAAGCTTTGACATATCAAATTCTTTAACTATTCCAATTTTTAAACCTTTGATAGATGCATTTAGCTCTTTAGTAAAATCAGGAATATCTTCACTTAAGGAAGTAGTATCTTTTGTATCATGTGAACACATCTCATTAAGCATTATTGCGCAATCTTCTGCAGTTCTTGCCATAGGGCCTGCTTGATCAAGACTGGATGCAAAAGCAATCATACCCCACCTTGATATTCTCCCATAAGTTGGTTTTAACCCTGTAATACCGCACAAAGAGGCAGGTTGTCTAATTGAACCTCCAGTGTCTGTTCCTGTTGCTGCTGGAACTATTCCTGCTGCTACAGCAGAAGCAGATCCACCCGAGCTTCCTCCAGGAACTAACTTATCACCCCAAGGATTAACCACACCACCAAAGAAACTAGTTTCATTAGATGAGCCCATTGCAAACTCATCCATATTAGTTTTTCCAACAGATATACAGCCAGCATTTTCAAGATTTTCAATAACAGTTGCAGAATAGGGAGGAATAAAATTTGATAATATATTTGATCCACATGTGGTTCTTAAATCTTTTGTGCAAAAAAGATCTTTTTGCGCAATTGGAATTCCATGAAGGGAAGACTTTACTGAAGAGTTTTCTATTTCAATAGATTTAGCAATGGCAGCATCTTTATTAAGCGTGATGAATGCATTTAAGTCAGAATTTCTTTCTATTAAATTAAATGTTTCTTCTACTATTTCTTTGCTTGAGATCTTCTTAGCATCAAGCATAGAACGAAGTTCTGATATGGTTTTGTATTGAATACTCATTCAACAACTCGCGGAACTAAAAAATAGTCCTCATTGGACTTTGGAGCTCTATCTAAAAAAACATCTTTTCTATTTCTAGCAGTCACTTCATCTGATCTTGTTTTAGCAGTTTTCTCTAGAGGGCTCGTAAGAGGAGCTATATCTTCAACATTGACATCATTTAATTGATCTACAAATTTAATGATATTCTCAAGATCTGATGTAATCCTATCTTCATTTTCATTATTTAGCTTAAGTCTTGATAAGTGAGCTATATTTGCAACTGTTTTCTTGTCCATATATAGGATATTATATTATTTAGATGCCGAATATTAACTCAACTAGAGTATTATTAACATTATTTTTTAAGGAAAAGCGTGGATTTCAATATATTTAAAACTATCAGAGGTTACTTCTCTAATGACCTTTCTATCGATTTAGGCACGGCTAATACATTGATTTACACAAAGGATGTAGGAATTGTTCTTGATGAGCCATCCGTAGTTGCAATTAGAGAATCACGTGGCCAAAAAACAGTTGTAGCTGTAGGTACTGAAGCCAAGAAAATGCTTGGAAGAACACCGGGAAATATAAAAGCTATAAGACCCTTATCAGAAGGAGTTATTGCTGACTTTCAAGTTACAGAAAAAATGCTTCAACACTTTATAGCAAAAGTTCACGAACAACGCTTTATTAAACCAAGTCCAAGGGTTCTTGTTTGTGTTCCCTGTAGATCAACCCAAGTTGAAAGAAGAGCTATCCGAGAATCTGTTTTAGGAGCAGGAGCAAGAGATGTGAAGCTTATTGAAGAGCCAATGGCAGCTGCAATAGGAGCAGGCTTGCCAGTAGAGGAGGCAAGTGGAAATATGGTTGTCGATATAGGAGGAGGAACCTCCGAGATTGCTATTCTTTCGCTTAATGGGGTTGTTTATGCTGAATCTGTAAAAATTGGTGGGGATAAAATGGATGAGTCCATTACTTCATGGATAAGAAGAAATTATGGTTGTGTGATTGGTGAGTCTACATCAGAAAAAATAAAACATACTATTGGCTGCGCTACTCCTGAATCTGAAAAGAAAGAAATGTCTATAACTGGTAGAAATCTAGCCGAAGGAATACCAGAAACCTTTACGGTAAATAGTGAACAAGCTTTCGATGCCATGAAAGATCCTTTGTATGGAATAGTAAGGGCAATTAGAAATGCTCTAGAACTTTCACCTCCTGAGCTTGCAGCTGATATTGCTGAGAGAGGTATTGTTCTCACTGGGGGAGGAGCGCTAATGAGAGACTTAGATAAGCTTATTGCTAACTCTACAGGTATACCCGTAATTGTTGCAGAAGATCCTTTAACGTGCGTGGCACGTGGCGGCGGCCAAGCCCTTGAAATAATGGATAAATATAATATAGACCTTCTGTCTTCAGAGTAAGTTTATGGCGAACTATGCGCCCAATACGTCAGTTTTTTCGTATATATTCTTCGTTCTATTAGCATCTTTACTGCTCTATCTAGATTTTACTAATGAAACTTTTTCAAAGCCAAAAAATGCATATAAAACTTCTGTTTTATCAATAAATTACTTTTTTAATGATTATGTTTTAGAACCGTTAGTTACATTTCCTCAACTTTTGCATTCCAAAAAAGACCTTGCTAAGCAAAATAAAGATTTAAGACTAAAGGTTGAAAAAGAATATATTTCAAATTTTATTTTATCTAATAATAATAATTTTTTTCTTGATGAATCAAAATTAAATACTTTAATTGATTCAAAGAATAATCTTAATCAAATAGTTATTTCAAAACTTTTAAAATTTGATACAAATAATTATTTTTGCTGCGGCAACCATAGATTATTTATCAAACCTTTATCATCCTTGATTAATGATCCACTTCAACGCCCTATTATAAATTCTGAGGGCATTATCGGACAGACTATAAATGATATGAGCGGTATATATGAGGTAATGTTACTTTCAGATTCTAAGCATTCTATTCCTATTTTTTCAGATAACTTTTATTGCAATGCAAAAGGTAGCGGAAAACCAAGCTTTATTTCTTGTACATACAGCCAATTGATTTGGGAAGATTCATTTAAGATTGGCCAAAAGTTCTATTCTTCAGGCTTGGGTGGTGTTTTCCCCAAAGGTATTTTAATAGGAAGCGTGTTAGATATTAAAGATATTTCAGACTCAGAAAAAGAGGTGGTTATAAGGCTTAAAGTTGACCCGATTTCAGAAAATATTTTTGGGGTGGTGGTTAGCATATGAGAGATGAGAGCATGCTAAAAACAATTTTTTTAATTGTTTTGGCTTACAACATTGAAATTTTTATCAACCCCATACTTCAGAGTATAAATATCATTGTACCTTTATCATTTTTGACTTATTCCTATTTTGCATATAAAAATAAAAATGGATTTACAGCCATATCTGCATTTTTTATAGGCTTATTCATGGACTTAATATCAGGTTCATTTATTGGCCTTAATGGACTTATATATTGCATGTCAACATATATTATCAACAGTTATAAATATGTTTTTAGGCTATTCTCCTATCTTCAGATATCTATTTTTTTTGGAATAATAGCCTCAGTATATGTTGCTCTAACTCATCTTTTTATAAATATAAATAATTTTTCATACGTAACATTGTTTATATCTCTAATTGGAAACACTGTATTTAGCTTTTTAATTTCTATAGCAAGAGTCTATAAACCAATCTTGTTTAAAAGAACAGGTTTATAGATGGCTATTCTATTGAAAGCTTTCTTTAAAAAAACATTATTGGTACTAGCTTCAGCACTTTCCTTATTTCTAATCTTATTTATTACTATTCTTATTTTAATCACCAGCTACCCCAAATATGGCGTAGCTTTAATTGATAAAATATTCATTCACTCATATGAGTTAAGCTTTCAAGATATTCAGTTTAAAAATATATTTTCTAATCCACGCATAAAAGCATCTGGGATTGAGATAAGTAACCATAAAGAGACTATAGAAATCGAAGATTTTGAGTTGTCTTTTAAGCTGTTAGATTTTTTTTTAGAAGATCAATTAGTTTTTAATAAAATTTATATAGAGGGGTATAAAACCCAAAAAAAGAATGTCAGCTCTGAAGAAATAAAAAATCAAACCAAAAAAACAAATATTTTTAATGGAAATAATTTGTCAATAAAAACAAATGCATTTAATTTATTGGCTTCAAATTATTATTTTAGGTCATATGCTAATCAAAGCTCTATTAGGCTTATAAATGGCAAAATTAATAACATACCTTTTAAAAATCTTGATTTATTAATTGATGATAGTGGTGATATTTTTTATTCTGGAAAGCATGATTTTTATGAAAATAATCTGGATGAGCTTGGGATAATAAAGGCTTCATCGTTCAAGGTCGCAGATATCAAAGCATTTATTGAGAGTAGGGGTTATGTGAATGCTAAGGACTCTTCAAAAAACAAATCAATATATAAGGTAAAGTTATACAAATCTAATCTTACGTTTAATTCTGGCTACTCAGTTAGCAATATTGGATCATTACTTTATGCAGACTATAAAAACAATTTGTATGGTAATTTCTCTGCATCTCTTCCTCTTCAGGAGGTAATTCAAGATATCAATGGGAATGTATTATTCCAGAAGGATATAGGACTTGAGCTATTTTCAAATTTTACTTTCAACATGAATGAAATTCTTGAAGAAAATAGTTATTTTAGTCTTTCAGGAAAAGAATCTTTTAAGACTAAGTTAAAGATTGCTCCTGATCAAAAAGTATCTCTTTCTTTAAATACTGACCTAAAGAATACAAACGTTTTTTCAAGCATTGATGAAATTTCAAAATCAACTGGTGAGCCATTGCTGACATCAATTAATATCCCAGATCTTACAGAACCAGCCTACAAAATATCAAATAATTTGTTCAGAGTCTTTATTGATAGTGATAACAAGAGTGGATATTTTGCTTTTGGTATGAAAGAAAAAATAAATATAAAAAATAAAAAAGGATTTCATATTTTTTTAAATCTGCAAGAGTTTGATTTTTCTTCAATCTCCTTTAATTCTAATGAAAGCAGTGAGTCTTTTATTAAGAGCATTTATTTAAAAGCCAATAAATTTAAAATGCTTAATAACTCTTTTAAAGATCAAGAAATAAATATTTCCTTTGATAAGCAGATGCATGGCTCATTCCTTGGCCCTGACTTAAATGGAGAAATAGTTATAGACAAGACTGGCTTTGCAAAAGTAAATCTTAATAATACCAATTTCAAAACCTTAGACTTTATGTCAAAAGATGTTGAAACATCATCTTACGTTAATGACTCTTCAATAATAAATATGAGGATTATCGGAAATAATATTAATTTAAAAGGGGAGTTTTTTGAAAAGGTGAACTTCTACCTTCTTAGAAATAGTAGTTTAATTACTATTGATAATCTAGAGATCACAAGCCAGTTTTTAAATATATCACCACTTGAAACTGGGGAAAGATCCTTTTTTAGCTACTCATATCCAAATGACCAATATAAAATTAGAGGCCTTTTTGAAGTAGATGGTCGATCTAACATGTTTGATAATATTGTAAATTATAATTTTGATTATCTTAAAACAGGGATGAGCATTCAATGGAATAGCATTAGTGACCTGAGCAATCTTGAAGGAAAGGTTAATTTTCTCACTAAGAATTTTTCTATAAATAACGATCTACCAAATTCTGCATTTCTTAGTACTCTAAAAATTCTAAATCTTGATGCCATTGTAAAAAATTTAGATTCTGACAATAGGCGGCAAAGCTCTGGGTTATTAAATCTTACAAGAGCTTCTGGGGATATATTATTTGGCAAGAAGAGGGGCTTAATATCTAATCCAATATCTATAGAAACTGATGAGGCTAAGATGTTATGGGTTGGAGAAATCTTAAAGAACGAAAGTGGATCTTTAGAAATGTTAAATTTAGATATGTCTTTGCGAATAAAAATTTCTGAAAATCTTCCATGGTATGCAGCAATATTTGGGGGCATTCCAGCGGTTGCTGGCACTCTGGTATTTCAGGATCTTTTTGAAGAAAATATTGATGCCGCCTCATCCATATCATTTAAAGTTAATGGAACAATTGAAAATCCAGAATTGATTAGATTAAATTAAAAATAATGTTGCAAGCCCAAGAAAGGATAAAAATCCAACAACATCGGTAACTGTAGTAACTACAACAGAGCCTGAAATAGCTGGATCTTGATTCAATTTTCTCAATATCAAAGGAACAAACACTCCTGCAAATACTGAGCTAATTAAGTTAATAATTAAAGCGCATGATATCAGTATGGATAACATTATATTTTGAAACCAAAAATATGTTATGAATCCAACTAATAAAGATAAAACAATCCCATTCACAATAGAAACAGCTAGCTCCCTTTTAAATAACCATCTTATATTTGATCTATTTATTTGGCCTAGAGTTAAACCTCTTAGAACTATTGTTAAGGTTTGAGTTGCAGCAACCCCACCCATACTGGCAACTATTGGCATAAGGACAGCTAAGTAAACAATTTTATCTAGCGTCTCTTGAAATATATTTATTGATAACGATGCAATAAAAGCAGTAAAAAGATTCATGCTAAGCCAAAAAACTCTACTTTTTGCTGCCCTTCCAGGTGGTGCAAAAGTATCTTCAGCAACTCCAGCCATCCCAAGAAAATTTTGATCTGCATCTTCTAAAATAACATCAACAACATCATCAATAGTTATTCTTCCTAAAAGCTCACCATTAGAATTGATAACTGCAGAAGATATAAGGTTATTTCTTTCAAAGTTTGTTGCAACATCTTTATCATTTTCTGTGACCAATATTGGATCAATATTTGGCGTAATAAGATTATCAATCTTCTCAGATATTTCAGAAGTTATAATTTTACTAATGGGTACTTCACCTAGATATTTATCTTTTTTAGACACAACAAAAATTTTATCTGTATTTTCTGGGAGGTCTTTTTGCTCTCTTAAATATCTTGTTACAACCTCAACAGTATGGTTTGGTCTAACACTAAGAACATCTGTATTCAATAAGCCGCCTGCAGTGTCATCTGGATAAATGAGACCCCCTTCAATCCTAGTTCTGTCCCTCAGTGACATTTTTGAAAGTATTTTTTTCATTCGTTCTTCTGGTAAATTCTGGAGGATATCTACCACCTCATCTAATTCAAGCTCCTTTACAGCCTCTGAAAGCTCCTCATTAGATATTTTTGATACTAAATCTTGTTGAATTTCTTCGCCCAACTCGGTCAGCACATCTCCTTCAATACTAGTTTCTAAAAGAGAAAATATAAGTTTTCTTTGTTCCGGGGGAGAGGATTCGAGTGCATGTGCGATTTCAGATGAATGCATCGATTTTAGAATATTCTTTATTTGATTGAGAGATAGTTCTTTGCTATTAGCATCTAATATAGCCTGGAGGTTATCTTGATCAATTAAGCTCATAAACCAATTCTAACCTAATAAAAATTAATTTATCTATTTCTTGAAGAAGGTATATTAAGTTTTTTTCTATATTTTGTAATAGTTCTTCTAGCTAATCCAAACCCTCTAATATTAAGCTTATGAACTATTTTTTGATCGCTTAGAGGTTTTTTTTCATCACTGATAATTTTTTTAATTTGATCCATCAACTGTAATGGAGTCACCATTCTTGTTTTAGAGACAGATGAAATTAAAAAAGATTTAAGTGGCATAATGCCTTTTGGGGTGTCTATATATTTAGATTTAATAATTCTTGATACAGTTGATGGATGAATACCCAGCTCATCAGAGATATCTTTATTTGATAAAGGAGAGACCTTTAATGGGTTATCACCAAGAAAATCAATTTGCTTATTGCAAATTAACTCTCCAACTTTCAAAACAGTGTCATTCCTTCTTTTTACTGACGATAAAAGCCACTTTGCATCTTCAATGCTTTTTGAAAGTTCTTTATTAGGAGTTCTTTTTAATATATTTTGAGTATCATTAATAAAATCTTCATCTAATTTAACTGATGGAAAATTATCAGTTACAAATTGAGCGCTAAGCATTTTATTTTTTTGAAAAGATATTTTTAAATCAGGATATATATAATTTGTAGTCTCATAAGCCAAGCCAGGGCTTAGATCACATGACTTTATTGATTCAATAGATTTTTTAATATCTTTATTTTCATAACCCTGATAGGAAAGCTTATTAAAACATTCATCTATATCATCAGAGGCAATTTCGAATAATATTTTCTCTGAAATCTTAAATACTTCACGACTAAGGTTAGCTTTTCTGAGCTGAAGAAAAATACATTCTTTATAATCCCTAAAACCAACTCCATTTGGCGTAAGGTTATGAATAACATTTTGAAGATTCTCTTCAATTTCCTCATACCTATACTTAAATAAAAGCAACTCTTCTATTTCATCAATGCTGTCAGCAAGCTTCCCTGTCTCATCTATTGAGCCTACAAGCATTTTTGAAATCTCTTTATCTTTTCTTGAAAGATTTAAATCTTCAATTTGTTTAAAAAGGCTATCTTTAAGATTTTCTGATGCTGAGAAATCAAAATCAAACTCATCCAATGACAGAGATCCATCTTTGAAGAATTCATCCTCATTTTTTTCTAGAAATGGATTTAATTGTATCTCTTTTTCAATTTTTTGAATTAACTCATATCTAGAAAGATGCAACAATTCAATAGATTTTCTTAGCTGAGGAGTTATTGATATTTTTTGAGTCTGTTTTTGTTCTTTTGATAGAGAAATAGCCATTTTAATTAATTAGCTATACATTTTTCCGATATAAACTTTCTTCACCAACTCATTTGATATTAAATCATTTTTTGAGCCCGAAGCTATTACTTTGCCCTGACTAATAACAATAGATTTATAGCAAATATCCAATGCCTCTCTTACATTATGATCTGTAATTAATATCCCTATATTGTTTTTAGCAACGATTTTTAGTATTTCTTGAATTTCCTCAATTGCTATTGGGTCGATTCCAGCAAAAGGCTCATCTAACAATATAATTTTTGGCTCTGCAGCAAGAGTTCTTGCAATTTCAACTTTCCTTCTTTGACCTCCAGAAAGTTCCCTCCCTTTTGAGTAAAGAATTTTTGAAAGTTTAAAATCTTCAATTGATTTTTCAATAAACTGATTAATATCTTTTTTAGAATTATATGTAAGCTCAGCAAGACCTTTAAGATTCTCAAACACGGTCAAGTTTTGAAAAATAGATGGCTCTTGAGGGAGATACTTTATTCCAAGTTTTGATCTCTTATGCATTGGCATTTTCGTTATATTAGAGCTACCCAAATAAATTTCACCCTCATCACATCTAATTAGTCCAGCTATTGAGTAAAAAGTCGTTGTTTTACCGGCCCCATTTGGACCAAGCAGTCCATATATGTGCCCTAAATTAATATCAAAGCTAATATTATTGATAATACTTTTACCATTTATATTTTTTTTAATATTAGATACTTTTAACATTATTGATTAGAACTTATCAAACCAGACCTAGGGCTAAAGATTATTTTATTTGAGGAAATTGTCATATTTTCATACTTCATTTTTGCACTTCCTAGAAGATGAACCATATCATTACTATAAAAAATAATTCTAGATGCACTTCCTTCAAATTTATTTGTTTCGCTAAGAGATTTTAATGAAGATGGCCTCCCACTTATTTCAATAACTTTTGAAGAATTATCATATATTGCTTCTTCTGCAGAAATTACCAATAAACCAGAATCAATTACAAGATTCTTAGAAAAAATAACTTTATTAGTTAGTTCTGTGATGTTTACATTATCAGAGCTAATTTTAATTTCTTCTTCAACATCTGCCCATGAGGGTAGTGTGAATAAAATTATAATGAATATTTTGATCATATATTTATATAATTCTAGCTTGAATCAGATCATGCATTGACAGAATACCAATTACACTTTCTGTTGAATCAGTTACCGCAAGAATAAAGATTTTATTTTTTTCCATAACCTGCGCGGCATCTATAGCCAACATATCTTCAGAAATAGTTATATATTTACTTGTCATAACCTCTTCAATTTTTGTTTGATTTACGTCAACATTTCCATTAATGCATCTTCTTAAATCTCCATCAGAAAACAAGCCGACAACATCAGAACCATCCCTAATTAATGTTACACCAAGTTTCTTTTCAGACATCTCTAACAATGCACTTGTTAAAAGAACCCCCTTATTAACTTCTGGAAGGGCATCGCCTTTATGCATAAGGTTTTGAACTTTTGTAATTAATTTTTTGCCTAGTTTCCCAGCAGGATGAGAGCTCGCAAAATCATTTTTAGAAAATCCCTTAGCTTCTAGCAATGCTATTGCAAATGCGTCCCCTAGAGCCAACGCTGCAGTGGTTGATGAAGTTGGGGCTAAATCAAGAGGACAAGCCTCATTAGAGGTTATAACTATTGAGATATCTGATGCTAAAGCCATTGAAGAGTTACCATTACTGGTTATTGAAGCAATACTTCTTGAAAGTCTTTTTATCGATGGAAGAATATTTATAATCTCATCTGTTTCACCTGAATTAGAAATTAGAATTATTAAATCTTTCTGACTAATAAGCCCCATATCTCCATGAGCTGCTTCAGTTGGATGGATAAATATTGATTTAGTACCTGTGCTTGAAAGAGTAGCTGCAATTTTTTGAGCAATATGACCTGATTTGCCTACGCCCATAATCACAACTTTACCATCAAGATTAATAGCAGCTTCACAGAGCTTTTCAAATGTTATATCAATTTGATTTGAAAGATCTGAGACAGATTTTGCTTCTATTTCAAATGTTTTTCTAGCAGACTGCAAAAAGTTAAATTTTTTCATTAATATGTGAATTTTTATTTATTACCAACTGTTATAATAAATCAATGTTGACCAATCATAAAAATTATTTTCTTTTAATCTTGTTTGTTGTTTTAAGCGAAACAGCTTTTACAGAAGAAGATCCCTATATATTTATTGATAATAATGCTCAATTAATGGTTGAAACGCTAAAAAATAACAAACAACTCTTTTCAGAGGATAGAGATCTTTTTGAGGATAAAATTAAAGAGATCTTTGAACCAATGATAGATTTTAGAAGAATATCCGCTTCTGTAATGGGTAAAAAATATTACATGCAAGCAAGCAAGGCAGAAAGAATTCAGTTTGTAACCATTTTCAAAGATTCATTGTTAGATACCTATGCAGAAACTCTTGCACAATGGGAAGATCAAGCCATAGAAACAGTTTTTTTAGATTACATAGCCTCACCAGAACTAAAAAAGATTGAGGTAAAGCAAGAACTGAACACAGGAGATAGTATTTACCCAATTCTTTACAAGTTGAGAAAAACTAATGACAGTTGGGCAATCACTAATATCATTATCAATGGAGTCAATCTTGGCCTTACCTTTAGAAATCAATTTAGAGCTTTGGCAGATGAACACAAAGGAGATGTATCTTTAACGATTGATAACTGGGTTTCAGATGCTGGAAATGCAGGTATAGATGAATAAAGAGGAACTAAAAAATATAATTATTAACGAAATAGATGATGCAGAAGTTAATTTTATTGGAGACTCTTGTGATCTAAAAGTTTCTATTTCATCCAAGCACTTTAATAATATGACTATCATTCAGCAACATCGAAAAATTCTCAATCTCCTTAAAGCTCATTTCAAGTCAGGTGAACTGCATGCTTTAAGTTTAGAAACTCATAAAAAGTAAAATGGAAAAACTTTTAATAAAAGGTGGTAGTAAATTATCAGGTGAGATTAACTGTTCAGGTGCAAAAAATGCGGCATTGCCGATGATTGCAGCAACAATTTTATCAGATGAAGATATAACATTAAGAAATCTCCCTTATCTACAAGATATAACAACCATGTTTGAGTTATTAGGATCCATGGGAGCTAACATTACTTTAGATGAATCAATGAATTTTATCCTTTCATCTGCAAAAATACATGATACTGAGGCTAGATACGAGCTAGTAAAAACAATGAGAGCATCAATTCTTGTGCTGGGTCCTCTGGTAGCAAAATTTGGTAAAGCTAGAATAGCTCTTCCTGGTGGGTGTGCAATTGGATCTAGGCCTGTTAATTTTCATTTAGACGCATTAAAAAAGCTTGGAGCAAATATTGATCTCGAGAATGGCTATATTGAGGCAAGTGCAAAAAAATTAAAAGGTGCAAATATTCATTTTGATGGCATCACAGTAACTGGCACTGAAAATATAATGATGGCAGCAACACTTGCAGAGGGAAGAACAGTTCTCACAAATGTTGCTATGGAGCCTGAGATTGAAGACTTAGCAGAATTGCTCAATGCAATGGGTGCAAAAATTCAAGGTGCTGGAACTAAAGAGATAATTATCGATGGTGTAGAGTCTTTGAAAGGAACATCTTTTGATATCCCTGCTGATAGAATTGAAGCTGGAACATATCTTGTTGCTGCCGCGGTAACTGGAGGAGATATTAAAATTAATGGCATCTCTCCCGATAGGCTTTTAAGCGTGATCGATAGTCTTAAGAAAGCGGGTGCAGCTATTGATTCAGGTGATGATTTTATTAAGCTTTCTATGAAGCATAAACCAAAACCAGTTAACATTGAAACAGCACCTTTTCCAGGTTTTCCAACTGATATGCAGGCTCAATTTTCGGTATTAAATGCAATTGCAGATGGAGAATCATTTATTAATGAGACTGTTTTTGAGAACAGGTTCATGCATGTTCAAGAATTAAATAGAATGGGATGCGATATTTTAATATCTGGTAATAATGCAAACATCACAGGAGTTTCAAAGCTTTCAGGGGCTCCCGTCATGGCAACTGATTTAAGAGCTTCTGCAAGTCTTATTCTTGCAGGCTTATGTGCAGAAGGAGAGACCATTGTTGACAGGATTTATCATATTGATCGAGGCTATGAAAGAATTGAGGAAAAATTAAATTATCTTGGAGCCAACATCACAAGACTACCAAACTAGTTTATTTTTTATAACTAGTCACTTCAATAGTAATTTTTTGCAAACCTTCACTATTAACAAAATCTATACTAATTGTATCTCCTGGAAGGGCATAATTTATTGCGTCTGTAAGATTATTCCATGAAGCTGGTAATGAATTTACCTTGATAATCTGATCGTTTGTTCGAAGACCCTCAAGATAAATGCCTTTATTAGGTTCAATTTCAACTATTTTTAGAGAGGGCAGTCTTTGATCGCCCATCACCACCCTAGAGGATGTAACACGAAAATTCCCAATCCAAGCCTTTCTAACCTCACCAAATTTAATAATTTCAGCAGCTATTTGCGTAACCTTTTCAGATGGGATTGCAAAACCTAAACCTTGGTAGGCACCAGTTTTTGAATATATTTTTGTGTTAATCCCTATTAAATTGCCTTCATTGTTTATAAGAGCTCCTCCGGAATTGCCAGGATTGATAGCAGCATCAGTTTGAATAAGATTGAGATAAGGATTTCCGTACTCTCTTCCTGTAGCACTTATAATACCGCTTGAAACAGAGATCCCAATTCCATAAGGATTTCCTATTGCCAAGACCTCATCTCCCACTCTAAGACTTTCACTACTTCCAATAGATATAGGAACTAAATCCTTATTTAGATTAATTTTTAGAACAGCAATATCAGAATTGGTATCAAAGCCAATCACTTTTGCATCAAGCTCATTATTATCAACTCGGACAACAATATTCTTAGCACCACTAATCACATGGTGATTAGTCACAATGTATCCATCCGAAGAAAAAACAACACCAGAGCCAATGCTGCTTAACTTATTTCTATATTGAGAATTCTGGAATGACCAAATTGTTACAACTGATGGAATGGCTTTACTTGATGCATTTACAAACTTACCATTTTCATTGATTGAAAATGTAAACAAACCTATTATAAAAAATATGGTTATAGTGAAAATAGTGAGAAAGTACTTCATAATCCTTAAATGTTAAGTAACAAAAATATCATTGATGCGCTTAAAAACCAAGGCATAGATCCTGATATTGCCCAGAAAGAATTTATCAACATTGCTGTAAGCAAACAACCTAAAAAGGAATCTTTTTTTTATAAGATTTTTCCATTATTTAAAAAAAACAATTTAAATAATGGAATCTACCTATGGGGAGAGGTTGGAAGGGGTAAAACCTTAATTTTAAGAACATTATTTAAAAGCATAAAAATGAAAAAAAAAGAGTTTCATTATATTGATTTTATGAATCTCATTCATAGCAAGTTAGATGAATACAAAGGCAGAATGAATCCACTTGATAGCATAGCTACATTCTTAAAACTTAATTATGAGGTAATTTTTATAGATGAATTTCAGGTTGAAGATGTTGCTGATGCAATGATATTGTCAAATATACTTAAACTAATAATTAAAAAAAATATTTACTTATATTTGTCATCTAATGCGCAACCTGATGATTTATATAAAAATGGGCTGCAAAGAAAAAAGTTTATTGAAGTTATGCGATTCATGCAAACCAAACTTCTAATATATAAACTAGAAGGTCAGAATGATTACAGGTTAAAAAATATTTTTAAGAACAATCATATCGATTCAATTCCCGACTCAAGCATAATAATTTCTCAGCTAATTAGACAAAACTTTAATAAAGATAGAAAGCCAAATAAAAACCTATTTATTAATAGTAGGAAGTTTATTTGCTCAGATCATGGAGAGGATTTTATTTGGTTGTCTTTTATTGAATTTTTTTCCCAACCAACTGCCGCAAATGATTTTATAAAAATTTGTACTGAGTTTAAGTGGGTTTTTATAAATGACTTTAATTTAGTTGATGATTCACGATTAGATATTGTAAGAAGATTTATTTCCTTTATAGATATTGCGTATGTAAACAATATAAAAATTAAGTTCTTTTTTGAAAAAATTACACCACAAAACATATATAACGGCGAAAAGTTAGATCTCCTCTGGGGAAGATGTGCAAGTAGGTTGCAAGAGATGCAGACTGACACATATATAAATAGTAAAAAAAATTAATTTAAATGCATTAAATTATTGCTAATTTTCCCTCTAAACATTAATATTCGCATCTTATTATTATTTGTATATGAAAACATTCGCATTAAAAAAAGAAGAAGTTCAAAGACAATGGTTCATCATAGATGCATCAGATAAAGTTTTGGGCAGACTAGCAACCAAAGTAGCTGATAGAATCAGAGGCAAAGATAAACCAACTTTCACTCCACATACAGATGGTGGTGACTATGTTGTGGTTATAAATGCTGACAAGATTAAAGTTACAGGAAATAAGTTCTACGATAAAAAGTATTACAAGCATTCTTTGTACCCAGGCGGTTTAAAAACTAAGACTTTTAGAGAAGTTATAGAAAAAAATCCAGAGAGAGTAATCGAGGATGCAGTTAAAGGTATGCTGCCAAAGAATAAACTTGGAAAATCTATGGTGAAAAAGCTAAAAGTTTTTCCTGGTTCAAATCATGATCATGAATCACAACAACCTATAGAATGGAATCCTAAAATATGACATCAGAAGTACATTACGCAACTGGAAGAAGAAAAACCTCATCTGCTAGAGTTTATCTAACTAAGGGAGACGGAGCTATAAGCGTAAACGATAAAGCTCTAGATGTTTATTTTGGAAGAAAAGTTGCTCAGATGCTTGTATTACAACCTCTTGAACTTACTAATTTATCTGACAAAGTGAATTTAAATATCAAAGTTAATGGCGGTGGTAATTTTGGTCAAGCTGGTGCGATTAGACATGGCATATCAAGAGCATTACTTTCGTTTGATGAAGAGCTTAGAGCACAGCTTAAAAAAGCTGGATTACTTACCAGAGACTCTAGAAGAGTTGAAAGGAAGAAGCCAGGACTGGCGAAAGCTAGAAAGAGCAAACAGTTCTCTAAACGTTAATATTTTTATTAAGTTTACCAAGATTATTAATGTTATAATCTTGCCGATTTTAAATTAAATTCACATAGCTACCCACAGGCTTATGCAAGAAAAAGATAAGACAAGAAGAAAAGTTTTAATTGGTTTAACAAGTGCTGTTGGGTTATCAGGCATACCATTTGCCGCTACTCCATTTATAGCTTCTTGGAATCCAAGTGCAAAGGCAAAAGCTTCAGGAGCATCTGTTAAAATAGATGTTTCTAAAATTAGATATGGTCAACAAATTCAAGTTGCTTGGAGAAAACAACCAGTTTTTGTTGTAAGACACACCCAAGAAAGTCTTAATAGTTTAGACGCAGCATTGTCTAAATTGGCTGATCCAAATTCTGATTCAATTGATGAGCCATATAAAAATTTGTCACCAACACGAAGCCAAAGTGAAGAGTATTCTGTTTTAACAGGAGTCTGCACTCATCTAGGATGTTCACCTAAATACTATCCTGAAGTTGAGCCAAAGGCTTGGGATGCCTCTTGGTCTGGAGGTTTTTTCTGTCCATGTCACGGATCTATGTTTGACATAGTTGGTAGAGTATACAAAGGAGTTCCTGCTCCCACAAATTTAATCGTCCCACCACATTTTTTTGATGGTGATATTTTAACTATTGGTGAAGATAAGGGAGTTGCATAATAATGAATCAAATGTTTTCTAATATATTTAATTGGGTTAATAATAGACTTCCAATTGTTAATACATTTGAAAGACATTTATCCAAGCACCCAGTTCCAAAGAAAGTTAATTTTTGGTATTTATTTGGTGCTTTAGCTTCAGTTGTATTAATAATACAAATTGTTTCTGGTATATGGCTAATCATGCCTTACGAAAACACTGAAGAGGGCGCTTTTGCATCAGTTGAGTACATCATGAGAGATGTAGATTATGGCTGGGTTATAAGGTATATGCACACAACAGGAGCTTCGCTATTTTTTGCAGTTGTTTATTTGCATATGTTTAGAGGTCTTCTTTATGGGTCTTATCAAAAACCTAGAGAGCTTGTGTGGATTTTTGGATGTACTATATATTTAGCAATGATGGCTGAAGGTTTTCTTGGATATGTTTTGCCTTACGGCCAAATGTCTTATTGGGGAGCACAAGTAATTATTTCATTATTTGGAGCAATTCCTTATGTGGGCGAGTCCCTTGAATTATGGGTTAGAGGCGATTATTACATTTCCGGTATTACAGTTTCTAGATTCTTTGCGCTGCATGTTGTAGCACTGCCGTTAGTCTTAATCGCACTTGTATTTCTTCATCTTGTTGCATTGCATGAGGTAGGAGCTGGAAATCCAGAGGGTGTTGATATAGAAGAGCACTTAGATGAAGACGGTATACCTCTTGATAGCGTACCCTTCTTTCCATACAAAGTATTGAATGCCCTTGTAGGAATAGGAGTTTTTATGACTGTTTTTGCAATCATAATGTTTTTCTTTCCAGAAGGCGGCGGCTACTTTATTGAAATGGCAAATTTTGAAGAAGCAAATCCACTTGTTACTCCTGAGCATATAGCACCAGTTTGGTACTATGCACCATACTACACTATGTTAAGAGCCATTCCAGATGCCTTAGGAGGTCTAATAGTTATGGGTTCCGCAGTTGCTATATTTTTTGTTGTACCATGGCTAGATAGAAGTGATGTTGCTTCAATTAGATATAAAGGAATTTACAGTAAAATTGCACTAGCTCTTTTTGCAATAAGTTTTATAACCCTTGGTTATTTAGGGACTGTGGGCGTTACTGAAATACGAAAAACAATGAGCTTAATATGCACTTTTTTATATTTTGCATTTTTCCTACTAATGCCATTCTATACAAAATTTGAGAATACAAAAAAAGTACCTGATCGTTTATGAAGACATTTAATCCATTAAGTTTAAAATTATTAAAAACACTTACTCCATTAGTGTTGGTCTTTTTTGTTGGTAGCATTTCAGCTGCTGAGGGAGGCCCTTGTAAGGATTATGGAGATTGCGATGAGTTTAAATATTCATTAAATGATACTGAATCCCTCCAAAGAGGCGCGGCAGTTTTTTTAAATTATTGTTATGGCTGTCACTCATTGCAGTATTCTAGATGGGGAAGAGTGGCAAAGGATTTAAATATCCCAGAAGAACTATTTGCTGAAAATTTAATTTTTGATTCCTCTATTAAGATGGGCGATTTGATGAAGGGCTCAATGTCAAAAGATGCATCTGCAGAATGGTTTGGAGTAGCTCCACCTGATTTGACCTTAGTTACTCGTTCTAAAGGCGACGACTGGGTATATACCTATTTAAGAGCTTATTATGAAGATTCTTCGAAGCAATACGGTGTAAATAATCTTGTATATCCAGGCACTGCAATGCCGAATGTTTTAATAGAGTTACAAGGAAACCAGAAGCTTGTATGTAAAAATACACCAGTGATAGGTAAGAATGGCGGAGAAAAAAGAGATGATAGCGGGAATACTATAACAAAAGAAAAATGTGGTTATTTAAAGGTTGCTGAAGGAGAAGGTAGTTTATCCAAAGCAGAATTCGATGGCTTGATTTATGATTTAACTAATTTTCTTGTTTATGTTGGAGAGCCAGCAAAGGCAGAGAGAGAAAGAATAGGTTGGTATGTTATATTCTTCTTTATAATCTTTACAACTTTAGCTTCGTTACTTTATAGAGAGTATCAAAAAGATTATCACTAATCACTAGATAGGAAAAAATTATGATTTTATATTCAGATAGAGATGACCACTACAGTCAAAGAGTAAGAATTGTTTTGGCAGAAAAAGATATAACTGCTGAGATTAGAGAGTCTACCCTTGAAGATACACCTGAAGAGATTTTATCTATCAACCCATATCACAAGTTACCAATTTTAGTTGATAGAGACCTTGCCCTTCATGACCCTTCAGTAATGATGGAGTATCTTGATGAAAGATTTCCTCACCCTCCATTACTCCCAGTTTATCCAGTTGCCAGAGCAAATAGCAGGACCTTGATGTTACGTATTGATAAGGAATGGTGTCCAATGGTTGATACTTTAATTGAAGGAAAGCTATCAGAGAAAGAAATGATGAAACTAAGAGAAGAGCTTCTTCATGAGATCTCATCCATTGCTCCTACATTTAAAGAATTTCAATTTTTTATGAGTGATGAATTTACCCTTGTAGATTGCTGTTTTGCTCCAATTCTCTGGAGACTTCCATCTATTGGTATAAAGCTCCCAGTTAATAGACATTTAAAACCTCTTCTTGATTATCAGAAAAAGGTTTTTGAACGTCCTGGTTTTCTTGACAGCCTATCTTCTCTTGAAAGAGACTTAAAAGAAGACTAGCCTCTAACCATCTCCAGCAGAGGAGATGGATATAGTTCTTCTATTGCAACTATTTAGGTTATATTCAACATCAGATAAATTAGTTTTAATGTATGATTTTTTTATATCTGCTTCCCTTAACTTTTCCTGAAGTAATAGCTCTCTCAAAATAGTTTTGTCAAATTCATCTTTTAAATTAGTCATTTTTAAATCTTGTTCCATAAATAAAGACATTGTTTTTGAATTTAATGGAAAAAATAAACCCTCAAAGTCTAAAATTTTCTTTGGGTCTGCTATCTCATAAAGTAAGTCATTTGTTGCAAAGATAGGAAAGTCTAAAACATAACTCTTAAGAATAGGAACAATAGCTTTAGCATCTTTATAATCCAAGATAATAAAGATTTTCTTTAAATTTTGATTTTTACGAGGTAAAAAAACCAAATTAGTGTTCTTATCCAATCCCTGAAGAGTATTTTTTCGATCCTTGCTTTCTTTAATATTTAATATTTTAGATATAAATTCATCATAATCATTAGATTTCAATTCAGAGAAAGATGCGGTTGGAAACTTTTGTTTCAAGTTAGAAACATAGCTTTTATAATTTTTATTATAAATAACCAAGACACCATCCCTCTCAAAGTCTTCAAATACAATTCTTTCTATTGAGGCCCTTTGATCATAAGAGTATGAGTTGCAAAAACCATAATGGACTGAATCTTGAAGATTTTGATCAATAAAAATACCTGAGCTATTAAACTCAAAATTAAAAGCATAATCAGAGCCTAAAGATAGTTTGATAAGAAGATCTTTATTTTTCTCATTAGTATTAAATATAGATTTATGAGATCTACTTTCTTTAAAAATTTCTATTTCTCTTAATGCAGTTTTAATATTTGTTTGAATATCCTTTCTTAAAAATATTAAATATTTATTAATAATTACAAGCTCATCATCATCAATATCCTCGTATGAGAGTACTTTATCTATTAGCCTCTCAAGTTCTAATTTATCATCTGTCGCTATTTCATTATTAAGACCATTTATCAGATTGGTGTTTTTATCACTTTGTTGAATATTAAGATTATTATTGCTTACACAGCTAGTTGTAATAAATGCAATTAATACAAAAGATGTTAAGCTAAGTTTCATAAATTTTATATTCAAATGTTATATTTTATCGCTAGTCCAATTGGCAACCTAAATGATATATCACTTAGGTCAATTGATGTTCTAAAAAAAATAGATTTTATTTATGCCGAAGATACAAGAAATACAAAAAAACTTCTTAATTTCTTTGAAATTAAGAAAAATGTAAGCTCATTGCATGAGCATAATGAAACTCAAGTAGCACCTAAAATACTTGATCTTCTTGAGCAGAATAATGATGTAGCCATTCTTTCAGATGCAGGAATGCCAGCAATTTCTGATCCTGGTTATTACTTAATTACAAAATGTATACATCACAATCAGGAATTCACTGTTCTGCCTGGGCCCTCAAGTGTAGTTAATGCTCTAGTATTGTCTGGCATGCCACCATCAAGTTTTTTATTTCTTGGTTTTATTCCAAGAAAAAAAGAACAAAAGCTTCAATTTTTAAGAAATCTTGCTCAAGAAAAACACACTATTATTTTATTTGAAACAGTCAAAAGGCTTTCAGATACTATTTATATTTTAAGCAAGCTGTATTCATCAAATATTAATATTGCTATATGCAGAGAAATGACAAAATTGCATGAAGAGGTCGTGAGGGGGAGTGCAAATCATATATTGGATTTGCTAGAGAATGATAAGGTTACTCTAAAGGGTGAGATTGTTCTTGTTTTAGATTTAACGCATATAAATAATATTGGTATAAATATAGACAATAAAATAAAATCTGCATTTCTTGATAAACTTCCTCCAAAAGATGCAGCTAAACTTCTTTCATTGGTTTCAGGAAAATCTAAAAGAGAAATATATAAATCATTTCTAGATTCATAAAATTAATTTAACAGCTTATAATATTATTGAGTTGGTCGGACGGTCGCTGATTATTCAGAGGAAAGTCCGGACTTCACAGAGCAAGGTGCCAGGTAACTCCTGGGAGGCGCGAGCCTACGGAAAGTGCAGCAGAAAATATACCGCCAATTTTTTGGTAAGGGTGAAATGGTGGGGTAAGAGCCCACCGCTTAAGTGGAGACATTTAAGGCATTGCAAACCCCAACCTGAAGCAAAACCAAATAGAAATCTTATCAGGTTGCTCGCCTGGGATTTGGGTAGGTTGCTAGAGTATTGTGGCAACATAATATCGAGATAGATGACCGTTGATTACAGAATCCGGCTTATAGACCAACTCTTTTATATTGTAGTGTGTAAATGTGTGAAAATAAATGTTTAAAGTGTGTAAATAATACTATATACTTTTTAACATGTATGGATTTAACTCAGTTTCAATAGACAGCAAGGGAAGGATGGCCTTGCCTGCTAGATATAGATCAAATTTACTAAGCAATGACGAAACAAGCATTATAATTACCAAAGATCCACAATATCCATCACTAAAAGTATACTTCGGATCTGAGTGGTCAGATCTTTCAGATCATCTTAAATCACTTCAAAGCCTCGATCCTATAGTAAGAAAAATTCAGTGGACTATCTTAGGAAATGCAAGCGTTAATGACTTTGATCCATCTGGAAGAATGCTTGTTTTAATTCCATCTGAATTAAGAGAATATGCCGAAATAAATAATAAAAGAAAATTATGCCTTATTGGCATGGGTAATAAATTTGAGATCTGGGAACAAGAGAATTGGTCTTTAAGACAAACTGGAGGATCATTATCTACAGAAATTTTAGATGTTGTTTTACCAGAATCAATTAAATCAATGTCATTTTAAATAGGGGATTATTATGAATTGGGAAGTTATTGGACAAGAAATTGAAAATGCAAAAATAAAAGTTGTTGGTGTTGGAGGTGCAGGTGGAAATGCTGTGATCCATATGATCAATCATAACATTGACGGAGTTGATTTTATTTGCGCCAATACCGATACACAGGCCCTATCTGAGGCAAATGGAGCCATCTCGTTAAAGCTTGGAAATGGTTTAACAAAGGGCTTAGGCGCAGGCGCAGATCCTGATATAGGAAGAAAAGCAGCCGAGAGCGATAGAGGAGCAATCGAAGAATTGCTATCTGGAGCAGATATGATTTTTATTACAGCAGGCATGGGTGGCGGAACTGGAACAGGGGCTGCTCCAGTTATTGCATCTATAGCAAAAGAAATGGGTGCTTTGACTGTTGCAGTGGTAACAAAGCCATTTAAATTTGAAGGAAAAAGAAGAATGTCAGCAGCTGAGAAAGGCTTAGCATCACTTGTTGAGGAGGTTGACAGCTTAATCACTATCCCAAATCAAAAACTTTATGAAATTCTAGGTGGTAATACACCTATGCAAGAAGCATTTGCTAAAGCAGATGATGTGCTTAAAGGTGCTGTTCAGGGCATATCAGATATCATTATGAAGAAGGGTCACATTAATGTTGATTTTGCTGATGTAAAAACCGTCATGTCAGAAAAAGGTATTGCAATGATGGGCACAGGTAGATCTAATGGAAAAGATAGAGCAATAGAAGCAGCCACTCAAGCAGTAAAAAGTGAATTACTGGAAGACATCAATCTTAAGAATGCTCGTGGAGTATTAGTTAACATAACTGCAAAAGAACCTACTT
The DNA here is from genome assembly GCA_905478015.1 of uncultured SAR86 cluster bacterium. Lineage (GTDB taxonomy): Bacteria > Pseudomonadota > Gammaproteobacteria > Magnimaribacterales > D2472 > CAJQGY01. The sequence continues at coordinate 32,412 of CAJQGY010000010.1, read as the reverse complement.
TAAATGATCAAACAGATGTAGCAGATATAGTTGATGAAATTTGTAGCGAGGAAGCTAATATTATCTATGGTTTGGTTTACGATAACTCAGTAGAGGAAGATCTTCTTGTAACTATTGTTGCAACAGGAGTTGATCAAAGAGGCCCAGCACTTGCTATAGATAATCATCAACCCTCTATTAAATTAAATCCAGTTGGGTTAAATAGAGACAAGCAATCAAGTCAAAAAGTTGGCACATCGTCTGCAGAGGAAATAAATTTCCTCGATGTGCCTACTTTTATGAGAAAACAAGTAGATTAAAATGCTTCACTTTCCAGTCCTTCTGGAAGAATCAGTTGAATTTCTAATAACCAACCCTGATGGAAATTACATTGATTGTACATTTGGTAGAGGCGGACATTCTCAAAGAATACTTAAAAAAATTTCGTCACAAGCAAAACTAACGTCATTTGATAAAGATGCTGAGGCATATAAGTTTGCACAACAATTTAAAGCGAGTAATTTTTCTATTAATCATGAATCATTTAATTGCTTAAGTAAGCACTTTGATGAAAGTTCTATTGATGGCATTCTCTATGACTTAGGTACTTGCTCTACTCATCTTGATAATGGTGAAAGAGGATTTAGTTTTATGCGGAATGGCCCTCTTGATATGCGATTTAATACAAAGAAAGGGCAACCTTTGTCAGATTGGATTAATACTGCTCCATTTGAAGAGATTCTTAATGTTTTATATGAGTATGGAGATGAGAAGCATGCCAAGCTTATCTCTAATGCGATTATTGATCATAGGGAAAAACAAAAGATTTTAACAACATTCGATTTAGCAAATATAATTGAAGATTGTTACCCAGGCAAAAGAAAAAAAATTCATCCAGCTACAAAATCATTTCAAGCATTTAGAATATTTATCAATAATGAATTGAATGAGATAACAGAATCTCTAAATCAAGCTAAGAAACTTTTAAAAAAAAATGGAATTATAGTTGTAATATCCTTTCACTCGCTTGAAGACAATTTAGTTAAATCATATTTTAAATCTCATAAGGTTGAATATCCAAAGGATATTCCAATAAATTCAATTGAAAACCAAGAATTTAAATGTATAGCAAAAAAAATAAGAGCTAGCAAAGATGAAGTTAGTATTAACCCAAGATCAAGAAGTGCAATAATGAGAGTATTTAAAAAATTATGAAACTTAATTTAAATCTTTTCTTCATAGCATCGCTTTCCTTAGTAATAACTTTTCTATCTTTAGAAAAGGTGAAGCTTTCATGGGAGATATCAAAGCTTCATCTAAATAATGAAAATTTACAAATTGAGTACCAAAGATTTAAAGATCTTAATTTAAAACTTCAAACTCAATACCATGCTGAAAACGCAGTAGGAATAATCGAAAAACAGTCAAAAGAGGTGCTTGGAATGTCCAAACAAAAACCCAAAATAATTATAATTAATGCAACAGAAGAATAAATTATTAAATTTAAGGCTTATTATTGCTTGCGCAACATTGATAGTTTGTGCAATTGCAGTTGCATCTAAATTAATATCTCTCAGTGTTTCAGAAGGAGTTTTCCTTCAAAAAGAAGGTAAAAAAAGATATATAAAATATAGGGAAACCAAAGCAGTAAGGGGAGGCATTTACGACAGAAATAATTTTCCATTGGCAATATCAATTGTTAATTATGATCTTTATGCGCTTAGTGGATTTAACTCAGAAAAATTACAAACCTTAAGACATAAAATTGATATACCTAGCAATCACCTCAATAAGAAAAAATTTTTAAAAAAAACTTTGTTAAAGAAGAATATTTCTGCTGCAGAGAACTCAATCATTAAAAATTTAAACTTTAATAGGCTAGAGGTAGAGATAAGACATAGCAGACATTATCCACTTGGAAATCAGATATCTCCCTTAATTGGATTCTATGGAAAAGATGGCCCTCAAGAGGGTTTAGAAAAAAGCTATGATTATTTGCTATCTGGCTCAGATGGCAGAGAAAAATTATATAAAAATGCTAAACAAGAAATAATTTCTAAACCCATAGAGGTGTTAAAAAAAGTTCAAGGAAAGGATATAGTTTTAACTATAGATTCGACCATTCAATTTTTTGCATACAAATATCTAGCAGAAGCTATTGAAAGTAATGATGCTAAATCAGGCAGTGTAATAATTCTAGACAATGCCAGTGGTGAGATACTTGCAGTCGCAAGCTATCCTTCATACAACCCAAATGACCCAATGAGAGCTATTCAAAAAAATAGAGCCTTAGTTGATGCCTATGAGTTTGGATCAGCTTTAAAACCAATAACAATATCTTATGCTATTGATAATAGCATTATAGATAAAAATGAAATCCTAGAGACACCCCAAAGATTAAACTTAAATAATAAAGTTATAAGTGACCCAAAGAATTATAAAGAGCTTAAACCAAGCGAGATAATTGCCTTCTCCAGTCAAGTAGGAGCATCAAAAATTGCATTAATGCTAGGCTATGATAGCCTAAAAAAAAATTATTTAGATTTTGGCTTTACTAAACCCATATCAATCAATTTTCCATCTTCTTCATATGGATATATGAATTTTAAAGATAATATAAGTGATAGAGAACTTGCAGCTCTTGGTTATGGTTATGGTTTTGAAGTAAGCCCATTTCAATTAGCTTCGGCTTATTCCGTCTTTGCAAACGAAGGTATATATAAAGATTTTATTTTACTTAAAGGTACCCATATCAATCAAAGAAATCTTATATCAAAGGATTCAGCTGATTTTATTTTAGAAGCCCTTTCGGAGGTAGTTGAATACGGAACTGGAAAATTAGCAAATATAAAGAATTTTGATGTCGGTGGTAAAACTTCAACAGTTCACAAAGTCTCATCATTTGGTTATCAGTCAGATTCTTATAGAGCATCTTTTGTTGGTATTGCACCATTACAAAAAAATTCATTAACAATACTAGTTTCTGTAGATGATCCAAATCTAAACTCTTACTCAGGGGGTGCTGTAGCGGCACCTATTTTTTCAAAAATTGCTGATAGTTCTTTAAATTATCTGGGTTATTGAAGTGATAAAAATTACCAAATTTTTAGAAAATATAAAAATAAAAGATGAAATGCCTCATGCAACTAGTTTTTCCAAAGATGTTAAAAAAAATTCAGTATTCTTTGCGCTTAGTGGCGGAAATTGTCATGGCTCAGAATTTATTAATGATGCAATAGACAATGGCGCTTTTATAGTCTTCCATGATGACCCAAATTATTCATCGGAAGAAAGAAATATTTATTTTGTAAATGATCTTGAAGATCAAATCCTTCCATTTCTTAATGAGCTTTACGAAATTAACTTATCAAAATATAAATTCTTTGGATTTACAGGAACAAATGGAAAAACAACTTCCGCATATCTATGCCACCAGATTCTAATGACTCTAAATATGAACTCTATATATATGGGAACACTTGGTTTTTTATGCAATTCATTAGATGCATTCCAGGAAACTAGAAATACAACACCAGATATTTTTACAGTCCTTTATTTCCTATTTCAGAATAAATCAGAAGGCATCCAAAATATTTGTCTTGAGGTATCTTCTCATGCCTTGCAACAAAATAGATTAAATAGTCTCAATTTTGATGTTTCTTCAATATTAAATATTGAAAGCGATCATTTAGATTATCATCAAACTATTGAAAACTACATTGCTTCGAAATTTATGATTTCTAATACCACTTTAGATAATAATGTAATTATTAATGTAGATTCTATCAATATTAAAAATGAATATAAAAATTTAGGAAAATCTAAATTTAAGTCATTTAGTCAGGTAGATGAGTCATGTGATTTTTTTCTCTCTATAAATAAATGTGATATCAAAAACTCTATCTTCTCTTTGAAATATTATGATCAATTATTGTCATTTTCGACAAAAATATTTCCAAATTTTAATATTTTAAATTTTTCTTTCGCAGTTATTTCAATTCTGAATACATATAAAAATATAGATTTTACTAATGTGCAAACAAATAAATTAAGAATGCCAAAGGGGAGAATGGATTTTATTCAAAACATAACAAAGAATGTAATCATTGACTATGCTCATAATGCAGATGGCTTTAAGAATGTTCTAAGCTCAGTTCAAGGTCATTTTAACAAACTCGTGTGTGTCTTTGGATGCGGCGGGGATAGAGATAGAAAAAAAAGAGCTTTAATGCTTGAGATAGCTTTAAGATATTCTGATTTAGTAATTTTTACATCTGATAATAGTAGAACAGAATCCTTTGATTTGATATTTAAAGACGCATCTATAGGCAATGATATTAATAATGTTGTTATTATAGAGGATAGAAAACTTGCTATCCGAGAAGGCTTAAGGCAACTTGAAGAGAGTGACTGTTTGATTATCTTAGGCAAGGGTCATGAAGTTACTCAAGAAAAAAATGGAAAAAAGAAACACTTTAGCGATCATGAGGCGGTGAATGAAATTTATATCTAATTCAGAGGAGCTAGCACACTATCTAAATATAAATATACCTATATCAAGAGATATTAAAGAGATATCAATTGATTCTAGGAATATTATCGATTCATCTTTATTTATTTGCATTAGAGGAAATAATTTTGATGGTAATGATTTTAAAAATGATGCATTGGAAAGAGGAGCAAGCATTATTATTACAGACCGTAAAGATGATACAGACATTCATAAAAATATTTTTTATGTTCCTGATAGTATTTTGGCTTTAAAGGAAATTTCAAAAAAAATATTAAAGGAATTTGATGGAAATATAATAGGAATAACTGGGAGTAATGGCAAGACGACTACTACAAAAATATTAAAAAAAACCTTGCTCTCAGCATCTGGAACAATAAATAACTTTAATAATGAAATAGGTATGCCATTAAGCATAATGAATGCTGATAGATACTCTAAGCACATTATTTTAGAAATGGGTGCTGCAAAAATGGGCGATATTGATTATTTAAGTTCAATTGCGAAGCCAAATATAGGTGTTATAACCAATATAGGTAACTCGCATCTAGAAAAACTTAAAAACCTTGATGGTGTATTGAAGGTTAAATCAGAGTTGGTAGGCAATATACGGAAGAATGGATACCTCATTGTGCCAGGTAATAATAAAAAGTATCTTAGTTATTGGAAGAGTATTAGAGAAGACATTAAACTAATTACAGTTGGCCTTGATGACACTTGTGATATTTATGCAAGTGAAATAGCAAGCACTCTCACTACCACATTCACAATCATATCTAAGAAGTTTGATATTAAACTTGATATAAAAACTGATCTTTTAGGAAAACATAATATTACTAATATTTTATTCTGCTATGCAGTAAGCTTTTTAGTAAAAAACAGTAATAACTATTTTAAGAAGAAGATTGAATTTATAGATCAACATACAACTAGATTAAATAAGATTAAGTGGATTAATAATTCTATACTTATTGATGATAGTTATAACGCCAACCCAGATTCAGTTAAAAAAAGTATTGATCTTCTATCATCTTTTGAGGGTAGAAAAATTCTTATCCTTGGGGATATGTTAGAACTAGGATTGAAGTCTAGGAAATTTCATGAAGATGTTGGTTTTCTTGCAAGCAGAAAGGGCATTGATATATTTGTTGGTTATGGAAAATATACTAAGTTTTCTCTAGATAGCTTTTCTAACCAAGGATATTTTTTTGAGAATGAGGCAGATTTAAAACATTTCATAAATAACAATGTAAAATCAAATGATGTCATTTTAATAAAAGGATCAAGAGGCATGAAAATGGAAAGGTTTATAGATGTTTGAATATTTGGGAACAATCCTTACTGACATTGATCCAGGTTTTGATGTTTTAAGATATTTAACTGTAAGAACTTTGGGAGGAACTGTAACAGCATTATTGATCACAATTTTTCTTGGACCGTTATTTATAAATAAAATTAAGGAAATACAATTTGAACAGTTTGTAAGAAAAGAAGGCCCCAAGTCACATTACAAAAAGACAGGTACTCCGACTATGGGCGGTGTATTAATAATATCATCTCTTTTGATATCAACTCTCCTATGGGCAGATCTAAGTAATAGATATATATGGGTGGTCATCTTCACAACACTTTTATTTGCAATAATTGGCTTTCTTGATGATTATTTAAAAATAAAAAATAAAAGTTCAGATGGCCTAACCTCAAAACAAAAGATATTAATGCAATTTGTTTTCTCCTTTGCAATAGTTACATATTTATATAACTCACATCAGAATATTGCAGAAATATCTTTTATTGTCCCTTTTTTTAAGGACTATATAATCCCAATGAGCAGTGGAGTTTTTATTTTTATAGGTATTTTTGTTCTTATAGGGTCATCTAATGCTGTGAACCTCACAGATGGTTTGGATGGTCTAGCTATATTGCCTTCGGTTTTAATAGCTGGAGCTTTAGGGTTAATAGCTTATGGTATGGGTAACCAAATTATCGCTGACTATTTATATTTGCCACACTTAGAATTATCAGGAGAATTGATAGTCTTCTGTGGTGCTTTGATTGGCTCAGGCATTGGTTTTCTATGGTACAACACCTATCCTGCTCAAATTTTCATGGGCGATGTAGGTTCTTTAACCCTTGGAGCAATATTGGGAATAATGGCTGTTATTTTGAGACATGAGTTAGTATTTGCAATTATGGCTGGAGTATTTGTTCTTGAAACTCTTAGCGTTGCAATTCAGGTTATATCTTATAAAACAAGAGGTAAGAGAGTATTTTTAATGGCACCAATTCACCATCATTTTGAGCTCAAGGGCTGGCCTGAACCTAAAATTATAGTGAGATTCTGGATTATAACTTTAATCTTGATTCTTATAGCTTTGGCCACACTAAAGCTCAGGTAGTCGTAGCTTATGAAAGCTTTGATTTATGGTTTTGGTAAGACAGGCCAGTCCTTTAAAAAATATTTAAGAAAAAAAGATATCAGTTTTGATATATACGATATAAATTTAAAAAAATATAATTTTAAATATAACATCAAAGATTATGATCAAGTTTATTGCAGTCCTGGAATTCCAAGAAAAATATTTGATGACCTTAATGCTCATTCAGAAGTATTTACAGACATGGATGTTTTTTTTAAAGAAGATAGATCAATTAAAATTGGCATCACAGGTACAAATGGTAAAAGCACAATATGCTTTCATTTGTCTCAAATCATGGAAGAAGATTTTGAAGTAAATTTAGCTGGTAATATTGGAAATCCAGTTCTCGATTTTATTAATAATGGAGCGGAATATACAATCATAGAACTTTCAAGCTTTCAGCTTGATAAAATGAAGCTCAATACTCTTGACTATGGTGTTCTCCTAAACATTGAACCAGATCATTTAGATTATCATGGAAGCTTTGATGATTATTTTAATGCAAAGCAAAAAATTAGAAATGCAAAGAAATTTAGCGATGAAGTTAATCCATATGCTCTCTCCTCATGGATTACAGGAGTTCAAAGTAAAAGGTTTAATTTAAAAAATTTACCCTATAGGTATGAACATATTTCTAAAAATATTATTAATGATTCAAAGTCTACTAATAATCATTCGTTAAAATATGCTCTTAATAAAGCAAGCACCTATTTTGATCATAAAGACTTTATCTTACTAATATGTGGTGATCCCAAGAAAGAAGATTATCCTGAGCTGCATATTTCAAGCCCCTCACAAGTTCTTATTTTTGGAAAGCATTCAGATAGTTTGTTGGAGTGCATTATTCACAGCAACTCAAAAGTTTTTAATGACTTAGAGAGCACACTGGATTACGTTAAAGATTTAAGCAAAGACATAGGTATCCTTTTCTCTCCCGGCTTTCCAAGTGGTTTAGATTACAAAAATTTTGAGGAAAGAGGGAATCACTTTAATCAATTAATCAAAGAAAAGAAGTTATGAGTAGTATAGATAAAAATAACTACTTAATAATCTTTCCATTTATTTTTTTAGTTTTACTTGGCCTGGTCATGATTTCATCTGCAAGCATCTTCATTGCAGAAGCCCAAACTGCAGACCCTTTTCATTATATTTCTCGCCAGTTATTATTTGTTTCAGTAGGCTTAATATCAATGTCTATATTTTTGATAATTCCATCTAGCTTTCTTTTAAAAATAGACTGGCTGCTAATTTTAATTAGTATATTTTTACTTATTGCTCTTTTTATCCCTGATATTGGGTCATCAGTCAATGGAAGTATAAGGTGGATTAGGTTTGGTTCAATAGGCATCCAGCCATCAGAAATTTGTAAATTCAGCCTCATAATTTATATTTCAGGATATTGTTATCGAAGATCATCTGAACTCTATTCACTAAGAAATTTTTTAAAGCCTTTAACGCTTCTATCAATTATATCTTTATTGATCATGTCTCAACCAGACCTTGGTTCTACTGCAATCATATGTTTAGTAGTTGTTGCTATCTTATTCTATGCAGGCATATCATTTTTTCAGTTTTTTCTTCTTTCAGTTCTTATTCTTCTTTTGGGTATTGCTGCTATCTCTACTTCACCAATGCGTATTGCAAGAATGATGGCTTTCATGGATCCATTTGACTCAGAGGTTGTTTTAGGAAGTGGATATCAACTGGCAAATTCTTTAATAAGCATTGGTCAAGGGGGTTGGACTGGATTAGGGCTTGGAAATAGCTTTCAAAAAAACTTCTTTTTACCGGAAGCTCATACAGATTTTATATTTGCAATTTTGGTAGAAGAGTTGGGTGTTATAGGTGGCATCATTTTAATAGCCACATACATAATTTTATTTTTTGGCATTACAAAAGTTGCTATAAATAGCATTAATTTAGGAAGAATATTTCAAGGTTTAGTCTGTTTTGGAACAATGATGCTATTTGCTTCCCAATCTTTATTTAATATTGCAGTCAATATAGGACTACTTCCTACAAAAGGACTAACACTTCCTTTTATAAGTTATGGAGGAACAAGCATAATTATAATGATGTCTTTAGTAGCAATAGTACTTAGGATAAATAACGAAAATAAATTAATATAACTTTATGAATATTATTATTGCAGCAGCAAAAACTGGTGGGCATGTCTACCCAGCTATTGAGGTTGGAAAAAAACTTAAATTAAAAGGGTGTAAAGTTTTTTTTATTGGAAATGGATCTAAAATTGAAAAAAATGCTCTTAAAGGGTTAGATTTTGAATATAAAAAAATAGATATAGAGGGTGTCAGGGGACAATCCTTGCTTAATAAATTTTTTTCTATAATCAAGATACTTTCTAAAGTTTTTGAAATTAGAAGATTTATTAAAGCCAATGAAATTAAAGCCATGATTGGATTTGGAGGATTTATAACTATTCCAATTGGAATTGCATCTTTAATGTCAGGTGTAAAAATATTTACCCAAGAACAAAATTCAATTATGGGTACGGCAAATAAATTACTTTCAAGATTTTCTGTAATTAATTTTTTGGGCTTTCCTTTAAGCAAGCCTTTGAAAAACAGTAAAGTTTATGGAAATCCGATTAGAGATAGCTTTACAAAAGAAAAATCCATTACCACTGAAAGCAATACTATAAAGATTTACATAACCGGAGGTAGTCAAGGATCTCATTATTTAAATACAATTTTACCAACTTGTTTTAAAAATAATAAATTTGAATTTGAAGTGCGACATCAATGTGGCATCGGAAAAAAAGATGGAGTAAGTAACTTATATAAGGAAGCTGGCATAAATCATGAGGTTGAAGAGTTTTTTGATGACCCAAGTGAGCAGATAGCTTGGTCTGATTATGTAATATGCAGATCAGGCGCACTTACAATATCTGAAGTCTCTTCGATGTCTAAAGGAGCTTTAATGATACCCCTTCCTCATGCAATAGATAACCATCAATTTCATAATGCAAAACATATAATGAATATTGAGTTAGGCTTAATACATCAAGAAAAAAATGGTATCCAAGCGCTTAAAAACCTTTTAGATAAAATTAACGAAGAAAAGCTTTATAAAGAATGGCAAAATCAAGATAATCATAAACACTTCCAAGCTAGTGATCATATAGCAGATACTATTATTGAAAATATATGAATGCATTTAAAAAAATAAAAAAAATTCATTTTGTCGGGATTGGTGGCGCTGGAATGATAGGCATTGCAAGAGTGTTACTGCAAAAAGGTTATAAGATTTCAGGATCAGATCTTTCAATTTCTTCGGATCTAGAAAGACTTAAAAATGAAGGGGCAAAAGTTTATTTAGGGCATAGTAAATCTAATTTAAAAGATGTAGATTTATTGGTACTTTCTTCAGCAATTCAAGGCTTAAATCCTGAAGTTAGGAAAGCAAAAGAGCTTGGAATTACAACAATTCCAAGAGCTGAAATGCTAGGCAGCATAATGAGGGGCTATGACAGTATTGCAATAGCTGGAAGTCATGGGAAGACAACTACCACAAGCATGCTCGCTAAAATATTTAGTGAAGCTAATCTTAGCCCAACATATGTGATTGGAGGAAAGGTTTTAAGCACTGAAAATAATTCTGATTTAGGGAGTGGGACCTATTTAATGGCTGAGGCCGATGAAAGTGATGGATCATTTACACATCTCCACCCCAATGCAGCAGTGGTTACAAATATTGATGATGATCATCTGGTTCATTATGACAATAAATTTGAAAACCTCCTCAATGCATTTGTAACTTTCTTAGAAAATGTACCATTCTTTGGATACATTGTTTTAAACAATGATGATAAAAATATAAAAAAAATATCTAAATCAATATCTAGAAAACAAATAACATTTGGCTTTTCTAAATCATCGGACTTTCAAATTCTTGAGACTGCATATAAAAATGGTTTTCAATCTTTCATTTTATTTCATAAACATAAAGATAAGAGCTACAAATTTAAGATACCATGTCCAGGTAAGCACAATATATACAATGCATCTGCAGCAGCAGTTGTTAGTATTGAAGAGGGCTTACCAATATCAAAAGTAAAAAAGGGCTTAAAAGAGTTTTCTGGGGTCGGAAGGCGCTATGAAAAACATAATCTTATTATAAATGGAGAAAATAAATTATTAATTGATGATTATGGTCATCATCCATTGGAAGTTCTATCAAACATCAATGCAATTAAACAAGAATTTCCATCAAAAAGAGTATGTATTATTTTTCAACCCCATCGCTTCTCAAGAACAGCTCAACTTTTCAATGAATTTGTCAGTGTATTAAGTAAAACAAAAACATTAATAATGCTAGACATATATGCTGCAAGTGAAAAACCTATAAAAGGAATTAATTCAAAATCTTTAGTTTATTCATTAAAACAAACAGGGCACCATAACTGTTATCACATAAACTCACATGACAAGATTAATGAATATATTGAATTAAATTCAAATAAATTTGATATTTTTGTTACACAAGGCGCAGGAAGTGTCTCGAAGGTATGCGAATCAATTAAAGAAGAATGGAAAATTTAACAAAGGTTGTTGTTATTTATGGTGGAAGTTCAGCTGAGAGAGAGATTTCTCTTATTAGCGGAGCTGCTGTTCAAAATAGCCTTAAAGAAGAGGGTATTCAATCAGATTTATTAGATTTTATTTCTTTACAAAAACTTCCAAGTTTAAAAGAATATGACATTGCCTTTATAGCCCTTCATGGATATGAAGGTGAAGGTGGGGATCTTCAAAAATTTCTTGATAAAAATAACACAAAATATACTGGCTCTGGTCAATTTTCTTGTTTCAATACCTGGAATAAAAAACTTTGCAAGGAAATACTATCTTCTAATCATATAGCAACTCCAACATGGCTAAGTGTTAAAAACTTACATGAAACATTTTTAAGAGATGGCTTAGAAAATCTTTATAATTATGTGGTTTCAAAAATTGGAAATGAGTTTTTCATAAAACCCTCAGAGGATGGGTCGAGTATTGATATTTTTAAAATATCAAATATAAATGATTTTAAAAATGCTATAGAAAAATGCTCAAACCCAAATAGAGAATTTGTATTTGAAAAATCAGTAGCAGGAAAAGAAATTACAGTTTCAATTCTTGATGGTCAGTGCTTGCCACCTATAGAGATTAATACGACTAATAAATTTTATGATTATGATGCAAAATATATCTCAAATAACACATCCCTCTCTGAATCAAGCCTTAATGACTCTGAATTACAAGATATTAAAAATATTGCCTTAGAAGCATTTAACGCATTGGATTGCTTTGGATGGGCACGAATAGATTTTATGCAAGATGGGGACGGTCGCTTTTTTATAATAGAGATAAATACAGCTCCGGGCATGACATCTCATAGCTGTGTTCCAATGTCAGCAAAATTAAAGAATATATCTTTCTCTCAATTGGTAAAAAAAATTATAAATGCAAAAAATTAAATTCTTATTTTTATTATTTATTAGCATCAGCGCTTTAACTGACTTCGATATAAAAATTTCTTTTGAGAATACACCAAAGTATAAATCACAGTTTGAATTTATAGAGGAGGCAAAATTTTTAGAATCAACATCCTCTCTATCTGCCCTTGTGAAAAATCAAGATTGGATAGAAGACTACATATTAAAAAAATCTCCCTTTCTAAATACTATTGAGATTTATATTTATTCTAAAAAACCCCTTTTTATTTTAAACAATAAGTTTTATGTTGATGAGAATCTTGATCAATTTAAGTATTCTACAGGTGAAAAGAATGTCTTAAGGGTTAATGGTCAAATTGAAGACCTTTCCAATGTATTGGAAATAATTAACTTCATCCAGGATAACAATTTTAAAAACTTTAATACATTAAATTTAATTCAATATAATTATGTATCAGGCTGGTCATTAAAATTTGATAATACCAACATAAGACTTGGTAAAACTTTAAATAATAATAAATTTAAACTATTTAAAGAAACCTTAAACTATTTAAGTATTAATAATAAAATACCTAGTATGATAGATTTAAGATATAAAGATGGAGTGGCATTAAAGAATGGGTAATTCAAAAAATTCAAATATTGTTGTTGGCTTAGATATTGGAACTTCAAAAGTTGTATGCATAGTTGGCACAAGAGACGAAAATGATCAATTGGAAATTATTTCACTTGGCTCTTATCCATCTAGCGGCCTAAAAAAAGGTGTAGTTGTAAATATAGAAGCTACAACTGATGCTATAAAGAAGGCTGTAGAACAAGCTCAATCAATACTAGAAGATAAAATAAAATCAATATATGTTGGAGTGGCTGGAAGTCATATAAAAAGTATTAACTCCCAAGGAATAGTTGGAATTAAGGATAAAGAAGTCAAACCTTTTGATATTGAAAAGGTTATTGAATCTGCATCATCTGTATCAATTCCATCAGACCAAGAAGTTCTCCATGTTTTGCCTCAAGAGTATGTTATTGATGATCAAGACGGAATAAAAGAACCATTAGGGATGTCAGGGGTAAGATTAGAAGCAAGAGTTCATCTTGTAACTTGTTCAAATAGCGCATTAAGAAATATTGAAAAATGCGTTAAAAATTGTGGCTTATCTGTAGATGGCTTTGTTTTAGAACAGCTTGCTAGCTCATATTCTATATTATCTGACGACGAAAAAGATCTTGGAGTATGCTTAGTTGATATCGGAGGCGGAACTACAGATATAGCAATATTTAATGCTGGTTCAATTGTGCATACTGGGGTTATTCCTATTGCAGGCGATCAAGTTACAAGCGATATTGCTCAAGCTTTAAGAACACCTACACCTCAGGCAGAAGATATAAAGCAGAAGCATGGATGTTCTGTTGCTGAATTTACTAATGATGATGAGAGTATAGAAGTCCCTGGTGTTGGAGGAAGACCGCCAAGGGAACTCTCCAGAAGATCTCTTGCAGAGATAATCGAACCTCGTTACGTAGAGCTTTTTGAATTAATTAAAGCTGAGATATCTAGAAATGGTTTTGATGACAAGATTCCAGCAGGAGTTGTCTTCACTGGAGGAACTTCTAAAATAGAGGGAGTTGTTGAGCTCGCTGAATCAATTTTTCAGACCAGCGTTAGATTGGGAGTCCCTAGCAACTTTGTTGGTATGGAAAGAGTTTTACAAAACCCAATTTACTCAACTTCTATAGGTCTTGTTGAGCATGGTCATAATCAATTAACTTCTGATTTAGTTGCAGAGAGCAATCAAACATTATGGTCTAAGCTTTTAAAAATAGTTAAAAGCGAGTATTGATTCTAAAAATCAATTCCATTAGAATGCTATTTCCTTGGTTCCTACTAATAAATGAAGGGATCTTTAATCCATAGGGAAAAATATGAAAAAATACGAAGCAGTCCTAATATTAAATCCAAATCTTTCATCTAAAGTAGAAGAATTCAAAACTGAATTCAATAAACTTTTGTCAGATAACTCATTCAAAGCAGTAAAACTTGAAGATATTGGAAGACGTCAGTTAGCTTACTCAATAAATAATCATAACAAGGGTCATTATTTGCTTATGAATTTGGAAGGAGAGCCAAGCAAGCTATTAGAAATTGAAACAAAAATTAAATATAACGAGTCAATTATTCGTCATATCATTTTGACAGTTAACAATCATTCGGAAGAAGAATCAGTTTTAATGGCAGAATCTAAGAACAAAAGATCTGACATAAATGAAACATCTCAGAGAAAAGATGCAACAAAAAAAACAAATAGAGGAGATAAGTAATGAGTAAATTTGATCTACCAAAAAAATTCGATTACAAGAATACCGATTTGCTTAAACAGTTCATTACTGAAACTGGGAAAATAATGCCAGCAAGGGTTACAGGTATAACAGCATCCAACCAGAGAAAAGTTACTAAATCCGTAAAGATAGCTAGATTTTTAGCTCTCTTGCCATACACTGACATGCATCAGTAAGAGAATATTATGAAAATTATACTATTAGATAAAATTCAAAGACTTGGCGAAATAGGAGATATTGTTGAAGTTAATTCAGGTTATGCTAGAAACTTCCTAATTCCTCAAAAAAAAGCAGCATTCGCCAGTGATAGAAATATCGAAGAGGTTGAATCTAGGAAAGAGGAGCTCGCAGCTGCTTCAGCCGATCTTCTTACTCAAGCAACTGCAAGATCAGACTCTATAGAAGGCTCTTCATGTGAAATATTAGTTCCCGTTACCGAAGAAGGGGCCTTATATGGCTCAGTTGGAACAAGAGAAATATCCGAAGCATTTATTAATATTGGCGTTGAAATAGATAAAAGTGAAGTACAACTTCCTGATGGTCCTATCAAAGAGCAGGGCGAACACAATATAATTATAAGTGTACATCCAGAGGTTTCTGCAAACGTAGTTGTTAAAGTATCTGCTGAATAGTTGTTTATTTTAAAATATGATGTAAAAATCATATTCTTATGACTGAGATACCAATAGATCAAAATAATCAAGCAAGAGAGGCTGAAAGAGCTGTTTTAGGCGGCTTAATGCTTGAAACCCATAGGTTTGATACCGTCATTCAAGTTATTACTGAAGTTGACTTCCAAGGTAAAGACCATCAAATTATATTTGAATCAATGGCTGAGCTTGTAAATGAAAACAAGCCTTTAGATCCTTTAACTGTCTCTGAGAAGCTAGATAACAGCAATAATTTAAACAGAGTTGGTGGTAAAAACTATCTTATAGAATTAGCAACATCCACCCCTTCTGCTGCCAATCTAGAAGCATATGCTGAGATCATCAGACAGCGATCAATATCTAGAAAATTAATGCAGGCAAACTCAGAAATTACTGAGATTATAAATAATCCACAAGGTCAGAATGGAGAAGAGTTGTTAGACCATGCAGAAAGATTAATTTTTGCTCTTAATGATGAAACTAGCCAAAATGATTCTTCTCTGCAATCAATGAAAGAACTTATACCATCTACCATGGATAGATTGCATGAACTTTCGAACAAGAAAGGTGGGCTTATAGGTTCCTCAACTGGTTTTAAAGATCTAGATAAAAAGCTACAAGGTATTCAAGACGGAGATCTAATTATAGTGGCTGGAAGACCAAGCATGGGTAAAACTTCTTTTGCTATGAATATTGCAGAAAATGTCTTAGTTAATGATGATGCTGATGGAGCTGTTTTAATATTCAGTCTAGAGATGCCTGGTGAATCTCTTACAACTAGAATGCTATCTGGAATGTGTAAGCTTGACCAGCAGAATGTTAGGTCCGGCATGTTAAGAGATGATCAGCTTAAAGTTCTTATGCAAGAAGGAGAGAGACTAAAGAATTTACCTTTATGGATTGACGATAGTTCGCTATTGAGCCCAATGGAATTAAGAGCTAAGGCAAGAAGACTAGCTAGATCTGAAGGTGGCTTATCATTAATAGTAGTTGATTATCTTCAACTAATGCAGCTTCCAACATCTGCTGAAAATCGTGTCAATCAGATATCAGAGATATCAAGATCATTAAAATCACTTGCTAAAGAGCTTAATGTTCCTGTTGTTGCGCTTTCTCAGTTAAATCGTGCAGTCGAACAGCGTCCAAACAAAAGGCCAATCATGGCTGACCTCAGAGATTCAGGTGCAATTGAGCAAGATGCTGATGTAATATTATTTATTTACAGAGATGAGGTTTACAACGAAGACTCAGAGCAAGGCAATAAAGCAGAAATTATTATTGGCAAACAAAGAAATGGCCCCATAGGAACAATTCACTTAACTTTCCTTAAAGAATATACAAGATTTGAAAATTTCTCTAATGACGGTTTTTATGATTCATTTGAATGACATCGCTTAGATCAGAGCTAATAATTGATCCAACCATAGTTCAAGAGAACATTAATTATCTAAAAAAGCTAATACCTGTTGGAAGCAAATTTATGGCTGTCATCAAATCTGATGCATATGGGCATATCATGGAAAATCTACTGGAGCATATAGATGATTTTGTAGATGGTTATGGAACAGTTCGTATAGACGAGGCCATAAGAATAAGAGAGGCATCAAATAAAAAAATTCTTTTGATGACAGGGGTGTATTCTGAAGAAGATCTAAAAATTGCATCAAAGTATGATTTTGATTTAGTTGTTCATAATTCAGAACAATTTGATCTCATAAAAAGAAATAATTTTTATAAAAATCTTTGGTTTAAAATCAATACCGGAATGAATAGACTTGGTTTTGAAGAAAATGAATTTTTAAAAATTTATGAAGAGCATTTAAAAGATAAAAAAATAGTGCTTATGTCTCATTTAGCAGCTTCTAATGATCCAAAAAAACACAGCAATAAAGAGCAATTTGCTAGGTTTAATAATGTATATAGTCAACTAAGCGAAGAAGTTTCTAGAAGCATAGCCAATACAGGGTGTGTATTTAATTATCCAGATCATTCATATGACTGGGTTAGATGTGGAATAGGTATGTTTGGAGGATACATAGGTACGAATGAGCTAAAAACAGCAATGACTCTTAGATCACCAATTGTAAATATTCGAAAGATTAAAAAAGGTGAATCTGTAGGCTATGATGGGAGAGCAACTGCTAATCAAGATATGACTGTTGCAACTGTTTACATAGGTTATGCAGATGGCTTAGCACAAAACATAAAAGATGGAACAATAGTTTTAGTAAATGGAAAGAAAGCCAAGATATTTGGTAAGGTAAGCATGGACCTCACAACGGTTGATATTTCTGATCATAAAGCCTGCAATGTTGGTGATTTCTGTGAAATTTTTTCACCAAAATCAAATATTAACAATATTTCAATACCCAATGACTTGATATCCTACGACTTGATGATCAGAATAAAATCTAGAGTGAAAAAAACATATCATAATTAACTCTATTCTTTTTTATTTATATTTAACTATCCATTGTTATCTGTTATTCTTTTATCCCATCATGATTACGTTAAATGATGGCCAAAACTAAATACATTTTTGTTACCGGAGGGGTAGTATCATCGCTAGGAAAAGGTATTGCTGCTGCATCTCTAGGCGCTCTTTTAGAGTCTAGAGGCTTATCAGTTTCCCTCATTAAAGTAGATCCCTACATAAATGTTGATCCTGGGACAATGAGTCCTTTCCAGCACGGAGAAGTATTCGTAACAAATGATGGAACTGAGACTGATCTAGATCTTGGACATTATGAAAGATTTGTAAGGTATCAAGCCTCAAAGAAAAATAACTTTACTGCAGGCAAAGTTTACGAAACAGTTATTCGAAACGAAAGAAAAGGAAAGTATCTTGGTGGGACAGTTCAAGTTATTCCACATATCACCAATGAAATTAAAAAAAGAATAAAAGAAGGCGGCCAAGGAAAAGACATTGCAATTGTTGAGATAGGAGGCACTGTTGGCGATATTGAAAGCCAACCATTCGTTGAAGCTATAAGACAAATGGCTCTTGAGCTACCATCTTCTTCATGGGCTGTAGTTCACTTAACTTTGGTACCTTACATCAAGGCATCTGGAGAACTAAAAACTAAGCCAACACAACACTCTGTCAAAGAACTAAGATCATTAGGTATAAGTCCTGACTGTTTGATATGCAGGTCTGAACAAGAGTTACCAAAAGATGAAAAGAAAAAAATTGCATTATTTTGCTCAGTGAATCCAGATAATGTTATTTCGATGCATGATGTTGAGACTGTTTATTCGATCCCACTCCTTTTAAATAAACAAAAAGTTGATGAATTAATTCTTCGTAAGTTAAAGATAAGACCAAACAAACCAAAACTTTCTGACTGGAGAAGGGTTGTGAAAGCAAGCCTTAACCCAATTCAAGAGGTTAATATTGCATTTGTTGGAAAGTATACTGAGCTTCAAGATTCATATAAATCTATTAATGAGGCTCTTGAGCATGCTGGAATTAAGCATAAAACGAAAGTAAATATTAACTTTGTACTTGCAGATACAATTACCTCAAGAAATGTTAAAAAACTAATTGGTTCTAATGATGCTGTCTTGGTTCCAGGTGGATTTGGAGACCGAGGCATTGAAGGAATGATAACAGCATGTAAATATGCCAGAGAAAATAATATTCCTTACTTAGGAATCTGCCTTGGAATGCAGGTTGCTATTATTGAATATTCAAGAAATGTATTAGGTCTAAAAGGCTCAAACAGCACTGAGTTTAATCCGGATACTAAGTATCCTGTAATAGCCTTAATAACTGAATGGAGTGATGGTTCTGGCAAAAAGCAAAAAAGAAATAAAAACTCAGATCTCGGAGGAACAATGAGGCTTGGAGGCCAGGTTTGTAAAATTAAAAAATCTTCAAATGCTTTTAAGATGTATAAAAATATTGAAATAGTTGAAAGGCATAGGCATAGGTATGAAGTTAATCCAGATTTTGCAGAAGGTATGTCCAATTCAGGTCTTGAGATAGTAGGTACTTCAGTTGATGATAAATTAGTTGAAATGGTAGAAATAAAAAATCATAAATGGTTTTTAGCCTGCCAGTTCCATCCAGAATTTACATCCAATCCAAGAGACGGCCATCCTATATTTAATAGCTACATTAAGAGTACAATAGAAAGTAATGAATAATTTAAAACTAAGAAATTTTGAAATATCAAATGAAGGAAATATGACCTTAATGGGCGGCATGAATGTTCTTGAGTCTAGAGATCTTGCCATGCAAATTGCTGAAGAGTTTGCAAAAGCATCACAATCAATGAATATAAATTATATCTTCAAAGCATCCTACGATAAGGCTAATAGAAGCTCAATAAATTCTTTCAGAGGTCCGGGTATGGATGATGGTCTTAAAATACTTCAAGAAATAAAAGAAACTTTTGATATTCCTGTAATCACTGATATCCATGAACCTAATCAAGCCATTCCAGTAAGTGAAGTATGTGAAATAATACAAATCCCTGCTTTTTTAGCTCGTCAAACTGATTTAGTTTCTGCTGCAGCAAAAACTAAATCAATAATACAATTTAAAAAACCACAGTTTTTATCAGCTCCGGAAATGAAAAACATAATAGAAAAATGCGCTTCAGCTGGCAACAATAAAATTACATTATGCGAGAGAGGGAACTCATTTGGATATAATAATTTAATTGTAGATACTCTAAATTTTCAGATTCTTAAAAATCTTTCTAAACCTGTTTTTTTTGATGTTACCCACTCGTTGCAGCTTCCTGGTGGACTTGGAAATGCCGCTGGCGGAAGGCGAGAATACCTCTTGAGTCTTGCGAAGGCCGGGATATCGCAAGGTATAGCTGGGTTATTCTTAGAAGCACACCCTGATCCGAATAATGCTAAATGCGATGGCCCATGCGCACTGCAATTAGACATGATAAAGCCTTTTTTAAGGCAGATTAAAGATCTTGATGTATTTATAAAAAATCAAGAAACTCTAAATATTCTTTAACAAGCATGTCATCAATTAGGTCAATAAAAGCTATCCAAGTTTTAGATTCTAGAGGTCTTCCTACAGTATCTTGCAAAGTTATTCTTGATTGTGGAATAGAAGCAATTGCTATTGTCCCAAGTGGAGCATCAACTGGAACTAAAGAAGCCTTAGAATTAAGAGATGGTGGGAATGCATATATGGGAAAAGGTGTTGAAAAAGCTGTTAATAATATCAACATTCATATTAACCCACTTCTAGAAAAACTAGATCCTGAAGATCAAAAAAGCATTGATAAAAAATTAATTGATTTAGATGGTACCTCTGATAAATCAAACATAGGAGCAAATGCTATCTTGGCTGTCTCATTGGCTGTTTCTCATGCTGCAGCAAAGAAAAAAAATATTCCATTGCATCAGCATTTCTCTGAAATATATAAAAATATAACTGGTTTAAATGTCAAGCCTAACCTTCCTATGCCTATGTTAAACATTCTTAATGGCGGCGAACATGCTGATAATAATATTGATATTCAAGAGTTCATGATAATACCATCTAAGGCTAAAAGCTTTCGTGAGGCTATGAGATGGTCAAGTGAAATATATTGGAATCTTAAAAATATATTAAAGCAAAAATCTTTATCTACTGCTGTTGGTGATGAGGGTGGTTTTGCTCCTAATCTTAAATCTAATGAAGAGGCACTAACCCTAATATTAGACTCAATTAGACAAACAGGACTTATTCCTGGAGAAGATGTCTTTCTTGCACTTGATTGTGCAGCTAGCGAGTTTTTTGATGGAAAAAACTATAATCTTAAAGGAGAGGGTAGAAGTTTATCTCCATCAGAATTTGTTTCGTACTTAGAAGAGCTAGTTGAAAAATATCCTATTATATCTATTGAAGATGGTATGGATGAGAATGACTATGATGGCTGGAAGGAGTTAACTGATAAAATTAGCCAAAAGTGCCAACTTGTTGGAGATGACCTTTTTGTAACAAATAAGAATATCTTTAAAGATGGAATTGAAAAAGGCCTTGGAAACTCAATTTTAATAAAATTCAACCAAATAGGAACCATTACAGAAACAATAGAAACAATACATCTAGCTAATTCAAATAACTATAAATCAATAATATCTCATAGATCCGGTGAAACAGAAGACACAACAATTGCGGATCTAGCAATTGGCCTTGGTGCTGGTCAAATCAAAACAGGAGCACCCTGCAGATCAGATAGAGTGGCAAAATATAATCGCATATTATGGATTGAAGAGGAAAATAACAACTTTAGTTTTCCTAAATGATAAGGATATCTAACTTAATTTTAATATTTTTAATATTATCTTCTTTAACTTTAGGCTACTCAATATTTTTTGGCAATAATAGCCTTTCATACAAAACCAACCTTGTTCAAGAGAATAATTTGCAACATATTAAAAACGATAAGTTAAAGCTAAAAAATGATATTTTAATTTTTGAAATTGAAAATGCACAAAATTCTGACGAGCATATTGAAAATTTTGCAAGAGAAAGATTGGGGTTGAGTTATCCAGATGAGGAATTTATAAAATTTGAAGAAAATGAAGAATAAAAGCATATTAGCCATTATTCCTGCAGCTGGAGTGGGACACAGATTTGGTGAAGAAAAACCAAAACAATATGCTAAATTGAATACATTCTCTGTTATAGAGAATACCGTTAAAGAATTGCTTAGATCAAATTTAATTGACAAGTTAATAATAACTGTTTCGGAAGACAACAAATATATTAAAAATCAAGATTTTTATAAAGATTCTATGATTAAGATTATATATGGAGGCTCGTCAAGAGCAGAATCTGTTTACAAAGCCTTAACTAACGAGCATGCAGATGGATACGAATACGTTTTAATTCATGACGCTGCAAGGCCAAATTTTTCTCACAGAACGATTAATGATTTGTTTAAAAATTTAATTGATAATGATTCTTATGGTGCTTTTCCATATATCCCAATTTCAGACTCATTAAGATCAGAAAAATTAGGAACAGTTAATAAAAATGATTACTATTTAGCGCAAACTCCTCAAGTATGTAAATTTAACGAACTAAAAACATCATTAAAATCATGCATTTCACAAGGTTTAGAAATTCCAGATGAATCATTTGCTTTAGAGTATTGTGGTTTTAGTGTGAGCAAACTTCTTGGCTCAAGAGATAATATAAAAATTACTTACAAAGATGACTTAAAGTTATTATCAAAATTTAATACAAGGACAGGAACTGGTTATGATGTTCATAGATATAAAGAGGGTGATGGAATAACTCTTGGAGGATTTAAAATACCATGTGAATATAGCATTGTTGCTCACTCTGATGGTGATGTTCTTCTCCACTCAATTGCAGATTCAATTTTAGGAGCTGCGGCAATAGGAGATATTGGTATATTTTTTTCAGATCAAGATAAAAGAAATGAAGGGCTTGAAAGTAAAAAAATAATCGAATTTTGTTTAAAAAAGATAGAGTTAATGAATTTAGAAATTTATAACATTGACACGACTATTATTTGTGAACAACCGAAAATTAGCCCATTTCGAACAAATATTCTGCAAAGCCTTAGTGAGATTTTAAATATATCTAAATCAAACATAGGCTTAAAAGCAACAACAGCCGAAAAGCTTGGTATTATTGGAAAAAATCAGGCAATATCAGTGCAATCCCTTGTAAATCTTAAAAATAAATAATGAAGATACTACTCACCAATGATGATGGATATCAAGCCGAGAATATTAATTATCTCTATAAAGAACTTATAAAAGATCATGATGTTTGGATGATAGCGCCAAAAAATAATTGTAGTGGCATGAGTGCTGCAATATCTTTCCTTAAAGAAACTGAGATCGAGAAAATTGATGAAAGAATTTATTCTGTAGATGGCACTCCAGCTGATTGTTCTTATTTTGGATTATTAGGGATGGTTGATTTCGAGTTTGATATCGTAATCTCGGGAATTAACCATGGTGCAAATATTGGTAATGATGTTTTATATTCTGGAACTGTTGGTGCTGCTGTTGGAGGGAGAAAACTTAAATACCCTCCAATTGCATTATCGGTAGCATCTTATGATTGTAAAGATGTAAGTTATATTGCTAAAAAATCAGTGGAAATTATTAAATTAATAATAAATTCCTCTAAAGGCTATGAAGGTAAAGTCTTTAACGTTAACTTACCAGATATTAATGAAAACGAATTTAAAGGCATTAAAATTACAACTCTTGCAAAGAGGGGTATTCCAAGCAAGCCTTTGGTAGTTGAATCTTCAAAAAATATTAAAAAGTACAGATATAATCTTTCAGGAACACCTGTTCATGAAGAGTGCCTTACAGATTCTGAAGCAGTAAAGGATGGGTATGTTTCAATTTCTATTTTGGACTATGATCTTGATAATAATGATCTTATAGAGAATTTTAAAAAGTTTTTATGAGCAATTCAGGATTTACTTTTAGAAGGGTGCGCGAGGAGATGATAGAAAATCTTCTTAATATGGGCATCAAAGATTTCAGAGTCTTGGATGCAATCTCCCAAGTGCCAAGGCATATTTTTGTTGACGAAGCCTTGTGGTCCAGAGCATACGAAAATAGATCCTTAACTATAGGTTATAAACAGACAATATCACAGCCATATATTGTTGCAAAAATGACCGAACTGCTCATCTCACATACAAAAGCTAGAGGGAAGATTCTTAATAATGTTTTAGAGCTTGGGACTGGTTGTGGATATCAAACAGCCGTACTTTCTTACTTTAGTGAAAATATATATTCTATTGAAAGAATCAAACCTTTAGTAAGCAAAGCTAGAGAAAATTTAAATGAACTTAAAATTAGAAATGTAGAATTAATTCATGGAGATGGATTTGTAGATTGGGATAATAAAAAAAAATATGACGGCGTCATATGTGCTGCTGCTCCAAGAGAATACCCTCATGACCTTGTTGATAATTTAAATGTCTCAGCAAAAATAGTTATACCAGTTGGTAGCTCTAAATCTCAAAAACTAAATGTCATTAATAAAATTTCCACTGAAGAGATTGAGCAAGATTTGTATGATGATGTTTCATTTGTACCAATGCTTCCAGGGAAATCAGACGATGGATTAGATTCATGAGTGAGAGGCTAAGGTTTATTATTGCAGGTTTTTTTGTAGGCATTGCTGAGTTGCTTCCCGGAGTTTCAGGATCTACTATTGCACTTGCATTTAATGTGTACGAGAAATTTATTTTATTCCTTTCAAACTTAAGGCTGTCTAACTTAACTTTTAATATTCAAAAATTGAATAAAGTATTTTTCTTGGATTTGATAGTTCCGTTTTTAATTTCTATGATTTTAAGCGTAATCCTTTTATCAAAATTAATCCTTTTTTTGTATTCATCATACACGGACTACTTCTTAATCTTTATTGGTATTCTAATGTGTCTCGTGTCAATAATTATTGGAATAAGAGTAAAAGCTGAATTCAATACCAACTTAAAGTTAGATATTTACTTTTTTTGTGGAATTTTAGTAGCTTTAGTTTTAACAAAAATAAATATTTCTCCAGAAACTTTCTCAAATGGATATATTTTTTTGATGGGTTTTATTGCATTCACTTTTTTTCTATTACCTGGTGTCTCAGGGAGCGCAATATTATTATCTCTTGGAATTTATAAAACTATTATTGGAGCCATAGCAATTTTTAATTTTTCCATACTTATTCCATTTGCAATAGGTTGTACCATCTCTTTACTTACCATGCCAAAATTAATTAATTCATTAATAAAAATTAGGAAAAGAGAAATTATGACTTTTTTTTCAGCATTAATTCTAATTAGCGGAATACTAGTTTTTCCTTTTTAAAAGCTATAGGTCTAAAAGCTCTCTTTTATTAAGAACTGTTTCAAACTTTTTAGCTTCTGGAAGTGGATCCTTAGATTCAACAATATTCTCATATACCTCTGATAGCCTTGCATTAATTTCAATAAATTCTATCTGGTCATCAGGCAGCTCATCCTCAGAAAGAATCGCATCAATAGGGCATTCAGGCTCACATAAAGCGCAATCTATGCATTCATCCGGGTGGATGACTAAGAAATCAGGTCCCTCATAGAAACAATCAACTGGACAAACTTCAACACAATCTGTGTATTTACACTTTATACAAGACTCAGTAACTACAAATGTCATAAGATAGAAATAATAACTTAAATTTAAAAAAAAGACTTTAAGTTATTAAGGATAAAAAATATATAAAATTTTAATTAAAGTTGTATTTATTTTAAATATAAGACTATACTGTATATACATACAGTAAGGAGATAAGAATGGCAAAATTAAAAGATACGAAAAAATCATTAAAGGATACTTTGGCTGATATAGATAGTCAGTTTGGGAAAGGAACTGTTATGAGAATGGGTGATAAAGAACTAATTGATATACCTTCAATCTCAACAGGATCATTAGGATTAGATATTGCGCTTGGAATTGGCGGAATTCCAAGAGGAAGGGTAACAGAAATATATGGACCAGAGTCTTCTGGAAAAACTACATTAACTCTTCAAATAATAGCCCAATGCCAAAAAGCTGGTGGTACCTGCGCATTTATAGATGCAGAGCATGCACTTGACCCTCAGTATGCTGAAAAACTTGGGGTGAACGTTGACGAATTATTATTATCTCAACCAGATACAGGTGAGCAAGCTCTAGAAGTGGCTGATATGTTAGTAAAATCTAAAAGTGTTGATTTAGTAATAATTGATTCGGTAGCAGCCTTAGTTCCAAGAGCGGAAATAGAAGGTGAGATGGGTGACCATCATGTAGGTCTTCAGGCTAGATTGATGTCACAGGCGTTAAGAAAAATAACTGGAAATATTCAAAGATCAGGTGCAACAGTAGTATTCATCAATCAAATTAGAATGAAAATTGGTGTTATGTTTGGAAGTCCGGAAACAACAACTGGTGGTAATGCATTAAAGTTTTACTCATCAGTTCGTCTAGATATAAGAAGAATAGGTTCAGTTAAAGAAGGTGATGAAGTGATGGGTAATGAGACAAGAGTTAAAGTAGTTAAAAACAAGGTATCACCTCCCTTTAAACAAGCAGAATTCCAAATAATGTATGGTCTAGGCATCAACCAAGAAGGTGAAATTTTAGACTATGGCCACAAACTAGGGCTGGTTGATAAGTCAGGCGCTTTCTACAAAATAAATGGCGAAACAATTGGTCAAGGAAAGGTTAAAGCAAGCCTTTACCTAAAAGAAAATGTAAAAATTAGAGATGGTTTGATTGATGAAATACGATCATCTTACATTGCATCAAAAGCAAAATCTAAAGATACAAAATAGATATTTGTTATAATAATCCTCATTAGTTTATTATGAGGATTATTATGGCAGAGAAAGCTTATATCGTAGCTGCAGTTAGGACACCAGGCGGCAAAAAAAATGGTAGCTTAAGTAATTGGCACCCTGCTGATATGGGAGCAGCTGTTTTAGACGAACTAGTTAGTACTTCAGGTATTAATCCCAAAGATATAGATGATGTTATTTTTGGATGCGTCGATCAGGTTGGTGCTCAATCTGGAAATATTGCACGAAATTCAATACTAGCATCTTCATTGCCTGAATCAGTTCCTGGAACCTCAGTCGACCGCCAATGTGGTTCTTCACAACAAGCTCTTCATTTTGCAGCTCAAGCAGTAATGTCTGGGACCCAGGATGTTGTCATTGCAGGAGGTGTCGAGGTGATGTCATTAGTTCCAATTGGAGCAAGTGTAAAAGATGGTTATGATGCCGGTCATGGCTTTCCATTCAATGCTTTGGGTATTGAATCTAGATATCCAGGTGTATTTTTTTCACAATTTACAGGCGCAGAGCTTGTTGCAAAAAAATGGAATTTGAGTAGAGAAGATCTAGATAATTTTGCTTTATCAAGTCACAAAAAAGCAGCTTACGCCACAGAACAAGGATTTTTTAATAAAGAAATTCTAGCTATTCAATCAAAATCAGATGCAAATACAGGCTTGCTTATTCATCAAGATGAAGGTATTAGATATGATGCATCTATTGAGGCCTTATCGGGACTTAAGACAGTTATTGAAGATGGTTTAATAACTGCTGGAAACGCTAGTCAAATTACTGATGGCGCATCTGCTATTATGGTTTGCAATGACGCTGGGCTTAAGAAGATCAAAATAGACCCTAGAGCTGAAATAGTTTCATTGTCTGTTGTGGGTGATGATCCTGTATTCATGCTAACAGGTCCTATTCCAGCATCCATATCAGCTTTAAAAAATCTAGATCTTTCGATACATGATATGGATTTATATGAAATAAATGAAGCATTTGCACCTGTGCCATTGGCTTGGGCTACGGAATTAGAAGCGGATATGTCCAAATTAAATGTAAATGGTGGAGCAATTTCATTAGGTCACCCTCTTGGTTCTACTGGAACTAAGTTAATGACAACTCTTCTTCATGAGCTAGAAAGAAGAAATGGTAAATATGCACTTCAAGCTATTTGTGAGGGAGGGGGCACAGCAAACGCAACTATTATTAAAAAGATATAATTTATATATATTAATTTTTTCTAGATAAATGTTTAAACAATATCAATCTGTTATATTGTTTAAAATAATACATATTTTGGAGTTTTTATGTTTACCGGATTTCAAGCTTTTTTAACTTTCCTATTTTTCTTATCAATATCATTTCTATTTCTTTCAGTTAAGGTAGTTCCTCAATCAAAAGTTTATGTGATTGAAAGATTTGGTAAATACACCAAGACACTAGAATCAGGCCTGTCTATAATTATACCTTTCTTGGATAGAGTCGCTCATAAAGTTGATATTCTAGAAAGACAATTACCTAAATTCCAAATTTCAGTTATTACAAAAGACAACGTAGAGGTCGGTTTAGTTTCAACTGTATTTTTTAGAGTATTAGATGCATCTAAATCTGTATATAGGATTAAAAATATTGATTCAGCTATAGAGAACACTGCAATTTCTGTTATAAGATCTGCAGCTGGAAAACTAGAGCTTGATGATCTCCAATCCTCTAGAGAATCAATGAATCTTGAAATTAAAGAAAGGCTTAGCAAAGCAGCTGAGATATGGGGTGTAGAAGTTACAAGAACCGAGATACTTGATGTTTTAGTAGATGAACAAACTAAAGATTCACAAAGACAACAGTTAAACGCCGAAAGAGAAAGAAGAGCAACCATAGCAAAAGCTGAGGGTGACAGAAGAAGTGTTGAGCTAAATGCTGACGCTCAATTATATGAGGCACAGAAAGAAGCCGAGGCGGTTAAAGTCACTGCTGATGCTGATGCATATGCAGTTAAAGTCAAAGCTGAAGCAGATGCAGAGCAAACAATGCTTTTAGGTAAGGCTATAAAAGATGATGGTCAGCCAGCTGTTGACTTTGAAATAATGAAAAGACAGGTTGATGGATTGGCAAAACTTGCATCATCTGATCAAACAAAAACACTTGTAGTACCTTCAGATATAACTAAAGCATTAGGGAGTATAGAACTGCTAATGGGAGCAACCGGAAATAAGGATAGTAAGTAATGATAGGTTTAATTGAAAATGCAAATAATTGGTTAATACTTGGAACAATTTTAATAATTATTGAGCTATTTCTAATAGGCTCTTTTGTTGTTTTTCTACCAGCAGGTCTTGCTGCAATTCTAATTGGAATTATTTATAAAATTCAGATATCAACCTCAATCATAATTTTGGCTAGCTGGGCATATGCACTTGTTATCTGGGGGTTGCTTTCAATAGCAATTTCATTTTTAATTCAAAAGTATTATAAAGATAATTCATCAAAAGATATTAATGATTATTAGTTAGTGTTTATTTAAAATGATTAAAAATAACCTCTAGGTCATCAATCTGAACTAAGGAAATTTGACCATCCCTTGTTCTCATTTCTATTTCATTTTTCTCAACATACAATTTCCCAATTATTATATTCATAGGAATGCCAATTAACTCAGAATCTTTAATTTTTGCTCCAAAGCCAGCCTTTCTATCATCTAAAATTACATCATATCCTTGGTTAGAAAGCTTTTCGTATAGATCAGTAGCAGCATTTGCAACCTTCTCATTTTTGTCAAAACCAATGGCAATAATATTGACATCAAATGGAGCAATGGAAACAGGCCATACAATACCTTTTTCGTCGTTATTTTGCTCTATAGCAGCAGCAACAATTCTTGAAACACCAATGCCATAACAGCCCATGTAAAGAGTTGAAGATCTTCCCTCTTGAGATTGAACGCTCGCATTCATATCATTAGAGTAAACCTGGCCAAGTTTAAAAATATGGCCAACTTCAATACCTTTTTTTATTTGCATGATCCCTTTGCCATCTGGAGAATCCTTTCCTTCAAGTGATTTAATATCCTCACCTTCCTCAAGGAGAAGCTCTGTATTGATTGCAAACTCTGAATTGGTGCTGATAGCAATAGTATCTTCACCATTCTCTGCTAAAACATGAAATTCTTCAGAGGCATCTCCTCCTATTGCTCCAGAATCAGCTTTAACTATTTTAAAATCCAATCCAATGTTTTGGAGAATTTGTTTATATGCATTTCTCATATTAATGTAGCTTTCATCTAAACATTTTTCATTAACACTAAAGCTATAGGCATCTTTCATAATGAATTCTCTGCTTCTCATTACACCGTACCTAGGTCTAATTTCATCCCTAAATTTAGTTTGTATCTGATACGCATTGATTGGTAATTCTTTGTAGCTTCTTACATTATTTCTTATTAGATCGGTTATGACTTCTTCATGAGTTGGACCCAAGCAAAAATCTCTATCATGTCTATCTCGAAAACGAAGAAGTTCTTTTCCCATTTTTTCCCATCTATTGGTTTCATTCCATAATTCTTTTGGTTGAACCATGGGCATCAATACCTCTTGAGCACCTGCATTATTCATTGCAGTTCTTACCTCACCCTCAACTTTTCTTAACACTTTTAGGCCCAATGGAAGCCATGTATATACCCCGGAAGCAACTTTCCTTATCATTCCGGCTCTCAACATAAGCTTGTGACTTACAATTTCAGCTTCCTGAGGCGCTTCCTTTAATGTAGGTATTAGTAATTTTGAAAATAACATCTTTTAATTATATGAATAAATCCTTATGGTTTATAATTCTATCTTTTTTTTAAAGACATATGCCGATTTATGAATATAAATGTTCAAATTGTGGACATCAACTAGAAACTTTGCAGAAGTTTAGTGATGAACCTCTTAAAAAATGTCTTCAATGCGGTAAAAATTCTCTTGAGAAGTTAATTTCAGCTCCCTCCTTTAGATTAAAAGGGTCTGGTTGGTATGAAACAGATTTCAAAACAGGTAAAAAAAAGAATCTTTCAGAAGATAATTCAAAAAAATCTTTAGTAAATAAGGCAACTGACTCCAAGAATGGCAATAAACAAGATAAGATTACTTAATTAATGAGGAATAAACATGAGATCACATTATTGTGGTGAAATAACTACCAAAAATCTAAAAGAACAAATAACACTTTGTGGATGGGTTCACAAGAGAAGGGATCATGGGGGCGTTATTTTTTTAGATTTAAGAGATATTAAAGGTATTTGCCAAGTTGTATTCAACCCTGAGTCCAAAGAATCATTTGCAATTGCTGAAACCCTAAGGAATGAGTTTGTAGTATCAATTAGCGGAACTGTAAGCAAAAGACTTGAGGGAACATCTAATGCAAATATGATTACTGGCGAAGTTGAGCTTGAGGCTGATTCCATTAAAATTCTTAGCAAAGCATCTACTCCAGTCTTTCCCCTTGACGATTACCAAGAGGTTAATGAGGATGTAAGATTAAAAAATAGAGTACTTGACCT
Organism: uncultured SAR86 cluster bacterium; assembly: GCA_905478015.1. Classification (GTDB taxonomy): domain Bacteria; phylum Pseudomonadota; class Gammaproteobacteria; order Magnimaribacterales; family D2472; genus CAJQGY01. The sequence continues at coordinate 1,209 of CAJQGY010000010.1, read as the reverse complement.
TAGAAGACCTGATATGAATCAGAGGATTGTTACAAGGTCTAAAATATCATCAACTATAAGAAATTATCTAGATGATAGAGATTTTAATGAAATTGAAACACCTATATTAACAAGAGCAACTCCGGAAGGAGCAAGGGATTACATATTGCCTAGTAGAGTTCAGCCTGGTAACTTCTTTGCTTTACCTCAGTCACCTCAACTCTTTAAGCAAATGTTAATGATGGGAGGGCTTGATAAGTATTATCAAGTAGCTAGATGTTTTAGAGATGAGGACTTAAGAGCTGATAGACAACCAGAATTTACACAAATAGATATAGAAGCATCATTTATAGACCAAGATTACATTCTTGATCTAGCTGAAGGTATGGTTAAGGAACTAATTGAAAAATTTTGTGACCATAAGCTCGATAAGTTCCCAGTTATCAATTGGCATGATTCAATAGAAAAATATGGATGTGATAAACCAGATTTAAGAATTCCTCTTCATTTAGTTGAAATCTCTGACTTGGTGATAAATGAGGAGTTTAAAGTTTTCTCCAATCCAGCCAAGGATGCAAAATCTAGAGTAGTTGCTTTAAAAATTCCTGGCGGAAATTCTCTAAGCAGAGGAAAGATTGATGAATATACCAAGTATGTTTCAAAATTAGGAGCGAAAGGTTTAGCTTATATAAAAATTAATGATCTAGATGGAACTGATAACGGCCTTCAATCTCCAATTTTAAAATTTTTAAATAAGCAGACTGTTGAAGGCATTATTGAAAAACTTAACCTTGAGAAGGGCGACCTAGTATTTTTCGGAGCTGGACCTAAAAATACTGTTAATTTATCTATGAGTAGCTTAATAAAAAAATTAGGAGAAGAATTAGATTTATATTCTTCTGAATGGGCGCCATGCTGGGTAGTTAACTTCCCTATGTTTGAAAAAAATAGTCAGAATAATTTAACATCTTTACACCATCCATTTACCTTGCCTAAATGTTCTGCAGATGAGTTACTTGACCAGCCTGAAAATGCAATAGCTTATGCCTATGATATTGTTCTGAATGGTTATGAGGTTGGAGGAGGATCTCTAAGGATTTATCAAGAAGAGATGCAAAAAGCAGTTTTTGATATTTTAAAAATATCCAACAAAGAAGCAAAAAATAAATTTGGCTTTCTTTTAAATGCTCTATCTTCCGGATGCCCACCTCATGGAGGTATTGCATTTGG
>CAJQGY010000009.1 GCA_905478015.1 uncultured SAR86 cluster bacterium | reverse complement strand
GTCAGGGTCTGATGCTTGGAAAGCTTATATGAGAAGAGTAACAGCAACGGTAAACCATGGCTCAGAATTGCCATTGGCACAGGGAGTAGAATTTGATGAAGCATAGAGTAGCAATTATAGGAAAAGGAAATATTGGATGGGCAATCAAAGAGCTTTTAAAAAATGATTACGAAGTAAAGCAAGGAGATATTACCGAAGGTCTTGATGCTAGAGATATTGATCAGGTAAGAGCGTTTTTAAAAGATGTTGATGCAGTCATTTCAGCTGGACCATTTGCTATCAATAAAAATATTGGTGCTGTAGCTGCTGAACTTAATATTGGATATTTTGACCTTACTGAAGATGTAGAAACTACAGAGTTTATAAGAGGCATCAAATCTAACAATGTAATGATGCCACAATGTGGACTTGCCCCTGGAGCCATCAATATTTGTGCTGCATCTTTAATGAAAGAGTTTGATCATGTAAGCGAGGTTATGATGAGAGTAGGAGCCTTGCCAAGGTTCACAACCAATGAGATGAGCTATTATCTAAGCTGGTCAACCAATGGCCTTATAAATGAATACTGCAATGAAGCAGATGCAATTTATGAAGGGAAATCTATAAAGGTTATGCCATTAGAAGGGGCTGAAAAAATGATAATTGAAGGTGAAAGCTACGAGGCTTTTAATACAAGCGGAGGGTGTGCAACTATGTGTGAGACATTTGAAAATAAAGTAGACAACCTTAGCTATAAGACAATTAGATATCCAGGCCACCTCAATCATATGAAATTCTTATTTAACGATCTTCATCTTAAGAAAAATAAAGATGTTCTAGAGAAACTTTTTGACAAAGAAGTTCCAAGAACAACCAATGATGTGATTATATTTTTTGTCAAAGTAATTGGAGAGATAGATGGAATTCTTCAAGAAAAAACGTACTTAAGGAAAATATATGGCGATGATAGATTTAGCGCAATTCAAAGAACCACTGCATCTGGCGTATGCAGCTGTTTAGAAATGTATTTTAAAGATCAGATTCCAAAAAATGGATTTACTAAACAAGAATCCATTGTTTGGGAGGACTTTACGTCTAATCAATTTGGTAGTGTTTACTTATAATCTAATCTTTATGGATAAATATCTCTTCAAGAGATACTTCAAAAAACCTTGTAAGCTTAATTGTCAAAGTTAAAGAGGGGTCAAATTTACCATTTTCGATTGAATTGATTGTCTGCCTACTTACCTCAAGATAATGAGCCAAATCTCCCTGGCTAATGCCCTTAAGTTTTCTGAGTTTTTTAAGATTATTTTCCATTTATCTTAAGAATTCTCTGTGGAAACGATATCCGCCAATCGCTGCGCCTATGGCGAAAGCTATAAAGAACTCATAATAAGAAGGTTGAAAATCAAAATATGGCGCCATCAATGAAATTACCATTCCAAGGAATAAAAAGCTAACAGCACCCCAGCTTAAGACATAATCATGGTACTTTCTAAAAAGCTCATCTTGCGTTTTCAGAAATCTTATATAAAAAAATATTCCAGCACCCCAGCATATAACCACAGATATTCTTGCAATGGTAAATAAAGATTCTGTATTGTAACCAATTTCATTGGAAGCGCTCAAGATCCCAGCAGCACCTCCTGAAAGATGAATGCCCCAAGCAATTGCTCCCAAAAAAACAAGAACCATAGAGGTAATATAATTTTTTTTGTCTTTTTTGTTCAAGGACTTCACATCAATCCAAGAACCATAAAATGAAATTTTAGCCATAATTTTTTCCTCAATTCATTATATTTTAATAAAAATTAAAATGTCAAGTTTACTTTACAAATAATATTTAATGTTTTTACAAAAAAAAGTGAAATAAGAGAAAAAAAATGCAATACTTTAGTCATGAAATACAAACTTTACATTCTGCCACTTATATTTATTCTAATAACGTCTGGTTGTGCTTTGATAACAGATGAGTATCAAGCAAATCAAAGAAAAGTTATTGCATATCTATTAGAGGATCTCCCATTGCCTGATGACGCAGAGATTGTAAAAGCTCCAACTGTTCTTCTTGGAACAGGGGAATCAATATCTGGACGAATAATTTTAACTTCAAATTTTAGCCCAGCTGAAAATCTTATTTTTTATGGCACAGAAACTCTATCAACAGGATGGAGGCTTATTTCATCAAAAGTTGGAGAAGAAGTAACACTCGTCTATGCAAAAAATGGAAGATTTGCAACTATATACTTAAGCCCAAAAGAAACATTTCAAGGTTTTATGACGGGAGATTACGGAAGTGACATTGATATTTCAGTAGTCCATCCAGATGCGATTGGCGTTCAAAATCCATACGACCAACTTGAGTACGAGGACCTTCCCGAAACTCCTTAGTCGTTTCAGGAAATAGTATTATGGCGCCTTTAAATTTACTAGGCCCTGCCCACTTAATTATTGTTAGTTTGTGTATTTTAGGAATAATTTACATACCTAAGCTTTTCGTAAACTCATCCCAGAGAGCAAAGTTAAACTTAGCTTATGCAATTATTGCTCTAATTCTTGTTAATCAAAGCATGGATTTATATTTTGAAGGCTATCTAGGAGGTAAATGGAAACTTGGGCTTCCTCTTCATCTCTGTGATTTTTCATCTTTTTCTATTGCAATATATCTGATAACTAAGCAGCGAGCATTTTTCCTATTTGCCTTCTTTTTTGGAATAGCTGGAGGTGGTATGTCGATTCTTACGCCTGATGTTTTGTTCGGATTCCCAGATATATTCTATATTCAAAATCAAATTGGGCACATGATGATAATACTTGGTGTCTCCTATGGAATGATTCTAGACAACCAAAGACCATATCTTGGTGATGTCCATAGAGTGCTTATTTTTACATCACTCCTCCTAATCGCAATGTATGGAATTAATTATTTGCTCGGGCATCCAGCAAAT
>CAJQGY010000008.1 GCA_905478015.1 uncultured SAR86 cluster bacterium | reverse complement strand
AGCAAAAGCTAGCGCACCAGCAGCATCAATAGTAAACAATGCAGCATCTGCACCAGATAAAGCCATTGTTACAGTTTCAGAAGTATTACAACCCACAACACCTGCAGCTACTGTACCAACAGCAGTTGAGTTTTCAGCAACGCTGAATGTAGCATCTGAAGTAAAGGTTACAGAATCATTTGAAGAATCATAACAGTGTGATCCTAAACCATCCCAGTCAGTTAGCATAAATGCGTCTTTTTCAGCAACAATCCAGTCACAGTCATCGGCAGTAGTACCTCTTGAAGCATTCCAATCGGCATTACCTTCTTTGCCTTCTTTCTTAACTAAAGTGTGATCTTGAGTACCGCTAGCAACTCCACAAATATCCCAACCTGAACCAGGATCTCCCATAAAGTCACCTAGAGTATCTACAACTGTGTAGCTCTCTTCTGTACCTTTAACTAACTTATAACCATCATCACCATTTGACATGTATGTATGCTCAGAATCGCATCTTTCGATTATTGTTGCATCAGAATCTGGATGACAAACAACCCAAACATCGCCATCAGCGATAGTTGCATTAGCACCAAAGATATCAGGGTTCCAATACTCATATTCACCATCAGTTGATGGAGCATTACTAACACTTGGAAGCGCGTAGCCAGCAAGGTCTACAGTAGCACCTGTAAAGTTAGCAATTTCTAAATATTTATTATTTGATGAACCTTCTGCATACTCTGAGATAAATAGATCACAAGCACCAGTACACTCAACAACATCAGTAACAGTAACTGTTACATCTTCTGAGTTAGAACCTGCATCGTCAGTAGCAGTAATCGTAACGTTATATACGTTATCTCCATCTGAATCAGCTGGAGCTTCAAAGTCTGGGTTGGCAGCGAAAGCTAAAACACCTGAAGATGCTCCGATTGTCATTGCCGCACTATCTGTTCCACTTAGTGAGAAAGTAACTGCGCTTGAAGAATCTGAAACTGTAGCCGTTGCAACAGTAGCAGTGTTTTCTGCAACAGTGTATGAGGTATCAACTATCAATTGAGGACCTTCATTTACATTAGTAACAGAGATCTCTAAATCTTTAGCATCTTTAGAAGAGCCATCACTTACAACTACAGTAACTTTATATACGTTATCTGAGTTTGCATCTGCTGGAGCTTCAAAATCAGGAGCAGCAGCAAAAGCTAATACATTTCCTGTTAGTGTTACAAGAGAGCTATCGTCTCCTTGAATGAAATAAGCTAAAGCATCGCCGTCAGCATCTGATGCCTCAACCGTGCCGATAGCAGTTGTGTTTTCAGCAACACTGTAAGTGTTTCCTGATGATATAACAGGCGCTGCATTAGAAGGGCCAGTAGATGATGAACCTGATGGTCCGCTACCGCTTCCGCCACACGCTGTTAAGAATAAAATTGTAAAACCTAATAAATAGTTTTTGCTCATGTTGAGTACTCCCTGTTCACAAAATGAATTAATTTAAAAATATAAGACTCAATATTACATCTTTATAGCTAATTTTCAAAATAAAATGATGTAATTTTAGATAAAAAATGTTATCTAGTAGTGTTATTTTATGTAAATTATTTACATAAAACATTGCAGATGCTTTAGGAATAATGTTTGAACTTAACTAGAAGAGAAAAAATTAAGAAATAAAAAAAATTAAAAAATTAACGAGAAAACTCTATTTGTTTTCCAAATCGGATATTTTCTTGAATTTTTGAGTCTTTATAAACAATATGTCCATTAATAATGGTTGTGTTTATTGATGAATTAAATGAAGTACCTTCAAAGGGAGACCAGCCACATTTATATAATAGATCTTCTTTTTTAACAGTATGAGGTTTTTCAATATCTAAAATAACAAGGTCAGCATAATAGCCTTCTCTTATATAACCTCTATCTTTAATTTGAAATCTTTTTGCAACATTATGACTAGTCTTTTTAACAATATGCTCTAAAGATAATGTTCCATCATGATAAAAATCTAGAAGAACCTGCACTGCATGTTGGACCAAAGGCAGTCCTGCTGGAGCTTTTGAATAAGGGCCAGATTTTTCTTCCCATGTATGCGGGGCGTGATCAGTTGCAATAATGTCTATCTGATCATTAAGAAGCGCGGCCATAACCGCTGCTCTATCCTCTTCTTTTTTAATAGAAGGATTGCATTTAATCTGATTGCCTAGATCAACATAATCATGCTCGTTAAATCTTAAGTGGTGAACACAAACCTCAGCAGTAATTTTTTTTCCATCAATTGCACCTGAAACAAATTGATCCATCTCTTTTTTTGTTGTTAGATGAAGAACATGAAGATTAGCATCATTTCTTTTTGCAAGGTCAATAGCCATAGAGCTTGATAGATAGCAACTTATGTCATCTCTAATATATGGATGATGTGTTGCGTTTAGATCGTCACCGTATTTTTCAGCGAATATTTGCTCATTCTTTAAAATGGTTGGAGTATCTTCGCAGTGAGTAACGATATTGACTGGGCAGTACTTAAATATATCCTCAAGCGTATCCGGGTTATCTACAAGCATGTCTCCGGTTGATGCACCCATGAAAACTTTCAGACCTGCAGCAAGACTTGTATCAACTCTTTTTATCTCTTCAATATTATGATTGCTAGCTCCTAAATAAAAAGAATAGTTACCTACGGATTTTTGACTAGCAAGATCAAATTTGTTTCGAAGGTTTTCATTAGTAGTGGTAGTTGGATTAACATTAGGCATTTCAAAATAACTTGTGATTCCACCTGCTAAGGCTGCCCTTGATTCGGTTGCAATACTTCCTTTGTGTGTAAGTCCTGGCTCACGGAAATGAACTTGGTCATCTATCATGCCGGGAATGACATATTTACCCTCAACATCTATTATTTCTTGTGCTTCTGCATCAATAGTATTATTTATTAAAGCAATTCTTTCATTCTTAATTGCAATGTCAGAGTGATAAATAGAATCTTCATTAACTATTTGGCAATTTTTAAGAATTAAGTCATACATATTTACTTGTCCAGATTGAAGGTTTTATGCAAGCACTTTACGGCTTTCTCAGTATTAATCTCATTGATTACTATAGTAATTTTAATTTCAGATGTGCTTATCATTTGTATATTTATATCATTTTCAGCAAGAGATTTAAAAGCTTCACTCGCAATACCAGCATGCGTTCTCATACCAACACCTACTAAAGAAACTTTTGAGATACTTGGATCTATAAGCACGTCCTCATACTGCAGTGCGTTTTTATTAGCTTTAATAATATTGGTAGCCGATAGCTCATCTTCCTTTGAAACTGTGAAAGTGAAATCTGTTTTACCGTTAACGCTTACATTTTGAACAATAACATCCACTTCGATATTCTCGTCACTCAAAGGACCTAAGATTCCATATGCTATACCTGGCGTATCAACAACACCATGGAGTGTGATTTTTACCTGATCTTTTTGAAAGGCAATTCCAGATACTAAAGCATTTTCCATATTATTTTCCTCAAGTGATATAAGTGTACCTGAACCAGGTTCAAAGCTAGACAAAACTCTAACCGGAACTTTAAATTTATTTGCAAATTCTACTGCTCTAATTTGTATAACTTTTGCGCCCTTGCCTGCCATCTCAAGCATTTCTTCCATGGTAATAGAGTCCAACTTTTTAGCCTCAGGAACAACCCTTGGATCAGTAGTATATATTCCATCCACATCTGTATAAATATCACATCTTTTAGCTTTTAAGTTTGCAGCAATGGCTACTGCTGTGGTGTCTGAGCCTCCTCGTCCAAGAGTGGTAACGTCTCCGTGCTCTGTCACTCCTTGGAAACCGGTAATAATAGGAATATATCCATCTTTGATTGTTTGCATTATCTTTGAGCTATCAATATCTAAAATTCTTGCCTTAGAATAACTATTGGTTGTCTTCATAGAAATCTGAGATGCTGATAATGATTTTGCTTTAATACCAATTGAATCAAGTGCAATGGCCAGCAAAGATGAGCTAACCTTTTCTCCAGTAGACACTAGTGCGTCAAACTCTCTTCGATTTGGATTTTGTGTGAAATTTTTTGCTAGATCTATTAGCTTATTGGTCTCTCCACTCATTGCCGAAACAACTACAACAATTTTATCTTTATTGGAGGATTTTTTTACCAATTCTGCAACGGCAGCTATTCTCTCAACCGAGCCTACAGATGTTCCGCCAAATTTTTGAACAACAATATCCAAGATAATTCCTTTATTTTGCGCTGATGGATTTTACTGTATTTGGAATAGATGTCACGAATTCATTTACTTTTTCTGAAACGCCTGCACCTTGTGCGAAATCAGGTCTGCCACCACCCTTTCCATTTAACTGAGAAGATAGCTCGCTAATAATATCTTTAGCTGATATTTCATCGATAAGATTTTTGGTAACGCCAGCAACAATGGCTACTTTGCCGTTAGATTCTGAGAGTAATATCACAACACCCCTATCAATTCCTTTTTTAGCTTGGTCAACCAATCCTCTGAGCTGTTTATTATCTTCTAGAGCAACTTGCTTAATGATTAGCTTCCAGTTATTGATGGTTGATTCTTCAGAAAAAATAGTTTCATTTGAGGTGCTGACCGGACCCGATTTCTTGAGTTTCTTGTTTTCTTGAATAAGTGCTTCAATTTTTTCTGCCAACTTATCAGAAGTTGTATTGAGTGCTTTTTGTAAGCTCTGGTTAACTGACCTAATATTATTTAGGTGGTTAATAGCTTGCTTACCTGCAATCGCTTCAATCCTTCGAATACCGGAGGCAACACTTGATTGGCTGGTTACAACAAAAGAACCTATGTCACCTGTTCGACTAACATGAGTTCCGCCACACAGCTCAACAGAAAAATCCTCTTCACCCATTGCAAGAACCCTAACCTTAGAATCGTATTTTTCTCCAAATAAAGCCTCAGCACCTGACTTAATTGCTTTCTCAAGATCCATTTCATTAGTAGTAACTTCAGAGTTGTACAGCACCTGATCATTCACTAGAGCCTCTATTTCTGATATCTCATCAGGAGATACCGGTTTAGAGTGAGCAAAATCAAATCTAAGTTTCTCACTGTCAACTTGAGATCCTTTTTGTTGCACATGATCACCAAGCACTTTTTTTAATGCAGAGTGAAGTAAATGTGTTGCTGAATGATGAATAGCAGTTGCATTCCTTTTGCTTGATGAAACAGAAACATTTAACTGGTCGCCAACTTTAAGAGACCCTTTTTCAATCAAAGCTTTATGAAGGAAAACTTTTCCCTGCTTCTTGCAATCTAAAATAATTCCAGAACAAGTATCTGTTTTGAACTCTCCAGTATCGCCAACTTGTCCACCGGACTCAGCATAAAAAGGAGTGCTGCTTAGTGCAAAATATACCTCTTGGGTTTCTTTGGCCTCATCAACACTGTCTTGCCCAAGCCAAAGAGATATGACATTAGAATCTGAAATTAGCTCATCGTAACCACTAAAAGAAGTGGCTTCTATATTCGAAGGAGTTGGAAGATCGGAAGTAAAATTACTCCCTGCTTTAGATGATTCTTTTTGTTGCTTCATGCATTTAGCAAAACCTTCTGAATCTATATTAAGATTTTTTTCTCTGGCTATATCTGCAGTCAAGTCGAACGGAAATCCAAATGTATCATGTAATTTAAATACTACATCTCCAGGAATTGTATCTCCATCAAGCTCATCAATAGATTGATCTAGAATCTTAATGCCCTTCTCAAGGGTTTCAAAAAACTTAATCTCTTCTCTGTGAATGGTACCTTTTATATATTGCTGTTTTTCAACAAGCACCGGATAGGCATCCTTCATTAAACTAGATAAATCATCCACTAAATTAAATAGAAAAGGTTTTGTTGCGCCCATCTTGTAACCATGTCGGATAGCTCTTCGTAGAATTCTTCTGAGCACATAGCCTCTGCCTTCATTTTCAGGAGTGATGCCATCAGCTATTAAAAAACTTGTTGATCTAATGTGGTCAGCTACAACTTTATGAGAATTATTGCCTTCATCTTTAAGAATTTTTTGAGATGCAGAAATGAGTGTTTTAAATAAATCTGTTTCGTAATTTGAGTTCACCCCTTGCATAACCGCAGCAATTCTTTCTAATCCCATTCCCGTATCAACTGAAGGCTTTGGAAGAGGAGTCATCTCACCTGAATCATTTCTATTGAACTGCATAAATACAAGATTCCATATCTCAACAAATCTATCGCCTTCATCGCCATCGGATCCAGGAGGAGTCCCTTCAATGTGATCGCCATGATCATAGTATATTTCAGAGCATGGGCCGCATGGACCTGTTTCACCCATAGACCAAAAGTTATCTTCCTCATCAAGCCTAACTATTCTATTTGGATTAACTCCAATCTTTTCTCTCCAAATCTTCTCTGCATCATCATCTTCCCTGAAAACAGAAATCCACAATTTTTCTTCTGGAAGCTTTAGTTCTTTGGTTAAAAACTCCCAAGCAAATTCAATTGCCTCTTCTTTAAAATAATCACCGAAGCTAAAATTTCCAAGCATTTCAAAAAACGTATGATGCCTTAAGGTATAACCAACATTCTCTAAGTCATTATGCTTGCCTCCGGCTCTAATGCATCTTTGCGAAGAAGCTGCTCTAACGTAATCTTTTTTTTCAGTTCCTAAAAATAGATCTTTAAATTGAACCATGCCAGCATTAGTAAATAATAGAGTGTCATCATTTACTGGGATTAAAGAGCTTGATTCAACCTGTGTATGATTTTTAGATTCATAAAAGTTTAGAAATGCTTTTCTTATGTCACTTGTTTTCATTTTTAATTTCTAATAATTTTTTATATTTTTTATAGTTATCTATATAGTGATGAGCGCTCAAAGGTATCATTTTTTGTTCTTCATCACTTAGTGTTCTTTTTATTTTCCCTGGTATACCCATAACCATTGATCCATCAGGCACTTCCATTCCCTCTGTAATTAAAGCCTTAGCACCAATAATACAATTCTTACCAATTTTTGCACCATTTAATATAACCGAGCCAATACCAATCAAACTTCCATCGCCAATATCACAGCCATGTAGCATCACCATATGACCAACGGTGACGAACTTACCAATATTGCATGCATGCCCGGGGTCAGTATGAATTACAGATCCATCTTGAATATTTGAACCTTCACCGATATTAATTGGCTCATTATCTCCTCGCAAAGTTGCGTTAAACCATATACTGGAATCTTTGGACATTCTTACATCCCCGATAACATTGGCATCAGGTGCAATCCAGAAATCTTCAGATGAGGTAACTAATTTTTTATCCCCGAGGGTAGCTATCATATTGCTCTCTTATTTGTGTTAAATTTGTTTCAATCTTCCCATCAAAACAAATATTTACTAAATCTGCTGTAATCATAGCAGTTAAGCCCCATATTCTTTGATTATTATAATCCCAACTTGGAATTTTAAGGCCTATATTTCCTTTGATTTTGTCGTGCATATTTGCATTCTTTTTATCTATAAGAAAACTTACAGGTACAGTAAAAATTTCTTCAATTTCAAAGTTTCCCTTTAATTGCTGCTCTTTTGTAATTAAACCTACATACGGATGAACTTCTATTTTATGTCTGGAAATTAGATAAGGCAGGTTTCCTAATGGAACCACGTCAGACCTGTTCAGATTGATTTCTTCATTTGACTCTCTTAATGCTGTATCCAAGAGGTCGGTATCTCCATCCTCCCACTTCCCTCCTGGATAACTAACCTCTCCAGAGTGCGATGATAGTTTTGTTGATCGTTGAGTAAATATAATATGTGGGTTATCTATATATTCACCAAAATATAAAATACCAATAAAAACACCTGCCTTTTTGAATTCAGTTACAGGCATATGATTTAATTTTAAGAGCTTTTGCTTTATGCTATCTTCCACGTTGATAAGTTTAACGTCTTAAGCTAAAAATTGTTATTGAAGGGAAAAAAATTGAAGTATTGTTCAGACTGCGGAAGCTCAAAAATTAAATTTATTATTCCTGATGGCGATCATGTTAAAAGATACATTTGTTCTGAATGTGAAAATATTTTTTATACGAATCCAAATATGGTTGTTGGTGCGCTTTGTGTAAAAGGTGAAAAGATTTTAATGGCCAAAAGAAATATTCACCCCAGAAAAGGTATGTGGACATTGCCTGCTGGATTTATGGAAAATGCTGAGACCCTTCAGCAAGGGGCATTAAGAGAAACTTTTGAAGAAACAGGTTCGCATGCAAAAGTAATAAAGCCGTATACTCTTTTTAGCCTACCTCATATCAATCAAGTTCAGATGTTGGACCAAAATTTTCATCTAATAAGTCTGCTAGAAAGAACATATGAACT
>CAJQGY010000007.1 GCA_905478015.1 uncultured SAR86 cluster bacterium | reverse complement strand
TAAATTTTTTAGATCCAGCAAGTTGATGGTTTATATTTAAATAAATTTCACCTGTAATATATATATCTTTGATATCTGCAAGACAATTGAGAGTTGTATTGATAACGCCCTCTGACGAGTTCTCTACAGGAACGACACCAAGGTTTATTTCTTTATTTAATACTTGGTAAAAAACGTCATCAATCGTTGAATTTGGGAGTCTGTTTATTTTAGAACCAAAATGATTAAGAACAGCAGCCTCAGAATGAGTGCCTTCTGGCCCAAGATATCCTACTTTGAGGCCCTCTTCTAAAGAAAGACACGCTGATATTAGCTCTTTGTAAATAACTCGGATTCTTTCATTTGAAATAGGTCCACTATTACCCTCAGTAACACTTCTTAATATTTTAGACTCTCTTTCAGGCTTATATAAAGTTTTTCCTGGTTCGTCATTAGATTTTATATCCCCAACATTAATAGCTAGATTGCCTCTTTTTTGAATTAGCTTAAGAATGTCTTTATCAATCTTGTCAATTTTTTCTCTTAAAGTATCTAGATTATTTTTTTTCATAAATTAGCCGTTTCTTTGTTCAAAATCTTTCATGAAATCAATTAGCGCATGAATGCCTTCAATAGGCATAGCGTTATATATACTTGCTCTCATTCCTCCAACTGATCTATGGCCTTTAAGATTTAACAAGCCACAAGCCTCTGACTCCACTAAAAAAAGCTTATCTAGTTCTGAATCTGATAGTATGAATGGTATGTTCATAATAGATCTATTTTCTTCGCTTACTGGGTTAGAGTAAAAATCCGAGCTATCAATATAGTTATACAAAGTTTTTGCTTTTAGATGATTTTGTTCTCTAAAGTAATTTAATCCACCAGATTTTTTTATCCACTTAAAAACTTTGCCAGCCATATACCATGCAAAAGTTGGCGGTGTATTCAACATAGAGCCTGAAGCTGCATGTTGAGAATACCTCAAGATGTTAGGTAGACTATTATTATCTTGCTCCATAAAGCTCTTTTCTATGATTGCTAGTGTTAGTCCAGCAGGGCCTATATTCTTCTGAGCTCCTGCATAAATCATAGAGAAGTCTGATACATCAAGAGGTTCGCTGAGAATTACTGATGACATATCTGCAATTAAAGGTTTATCAATTATTGGAGCTTTATGAATTGAGACTCCTTGAATTGTCTCATTAGGGCAATAATGAACATAAGAAGAATCTGGGGAGATATTCCAAGAATCTGGATGAGGGGCTTTAGTATAGCTCCCATTATTTTCTGATGACGCAATAGTTTTGACGTTTATTAACTTAGAAGCCTCTGCTATTGATTTTTTAGACCAAGTTCCTGAAAGGACATAATCAGCTTTTTTTGAATCGCTCGCAAAATTCATTGGAATAGTTGCAAACTGTTGTGTTGCTCCGCCTTGTAAAAACAAGACATCATGTGTATCTGGGATTGAAAGAATATCAACAAGATCACTTTTTGCTTCAATAGCAACCTGATCGTATATTGATGATCTATGGCTCATCTCCATTATAGACATGCCAGAGTCTCCCCACTCTACAAGTTCATTTTGCACTTCTTTTAAAACTTCTTCAGATATTACTGCGGGGCCTGCACAGAAATTCCATTTCCTCATTTTTCTAGTTCCTCAACAACATCTTCTTCCTCTTGAGGAATAGTTACACACTCAATTAGTTTTTCACCTTCTTTTGGAGTAATAATTTTAACCCCTTGAGTATTTCTGCTTAAAGTTGGAACTTGCTCTACCGATGTTCTTATCATAGTTCCTTTGTCGCTGATCAACATAATGCCATCATTGTCTTCAACCAGTGTTGAAGATACCATTGATCCATTTCTATCACTTGTTTTCATAGAAATTACACCTTGACCGCCTCTGTTATGGGAAGGAAAGTCATCTAGGTTTGTTTTTTTACCGTAACCATTTTCAGATACGCATAAAATAGTTTTAGTCTCGTCACCTACCATTAAAGATATTAATTTCTCACCTTTCTTTAATGTAATGCCCCTGACTCCCCTAGCAGTTCTCCCCATTGGTCTTACATGTGATTCAGAAAATCTTATTAATTTTCCCGAGGACGAAGCAAGAAGAATTTCATTATCTCCAGATGTTATTGCAGTTCCTATTAAAACATCATCATCATCAAGATTAATTGCCTTAATACCAGACTTATATTTTTTTGCGAATAAGCTTAGGTTAGTTTTTTTAGTTGTTCCTTTTTTTGTTGCCATGAAGATAAACTTATCTTCAGAGAACTCTTCTACAGGGAGAATTTCACTGACTGATTCATCATCATCAAGGTTAAGCATATTAACTAAAGGCCTTCCTTTAGAAATTCTTGATGCAACTGGAATTTCGTATACCTTTAGCCAAAAAACTTTTCCTTTTGTAGTAAAACAAAGAATTTGAACATGGCTGCTTAATACATAAAGATTTTGAATAAGATCCTCTTCTTTAACGCTAGCTGCTGCCTTGCCCTGACCACCTCTTCGTTGTTCACGATACTCATCAAGTGGTTGAGTTTTTGCATAACCGCTCCTTGAAACAGTTAATACTCTTGTTTCTTCTGGAATTAAGTCCTCATTAGTGATCCCTCTTCTAGTATCATTAATGAGAGTCTTTCTTTCATCACCAAAATTATTTTTTATATCATTTAACTCATCAATAATTAGAGCTTTAAGTGTAGCCTTGTCATCTAAGATATTTTGAAGCTCTAAAATCTTTGCAATAATGTCATTGAATTCGTTATTAAGATTGTCTTGCTCTAAGCCTGTTAATCTACCAAGTCGTAACTCTAATATTGCCTTTGCTTGCAATGCTGACAGTTTGTACTTCTTACCATTAATGCCTACATCTTTTGGAAGATCTTCAGGCTTGCAGGCATCCTCACCAACTTTCTTTAGGATCGCTGATAGCGGTCCTGCATCCCATTGTTTTTTACATAACTCCTCAGCAGCAACTTTAGGATCTTTCGATTTTTTAATAATAGAAATAACTTCA
>CAJQGY010000006.1 GCA_905478015.1 uncultured SAR86 cluster bacterium | reverse complement strand
AATCCCTATAAAACCTTAACTTTTTTTGAAATTAAATCAGATATGAAGGTCGTTGAGCTCTCACCTGGTGGAGGCTGGTATACAGAAATTCTTGCTAATTACCTCCACGAACCTGGTGCTCTAATAGCTGCGCATTTTGATAAAAATACAGATAGAGCTTATTTTAAAAATAGCAGACTAGCATACGAAAAGAAAATTGCAGGAAAATCAATGTATGAAAATGTTTCTGTGGTTGATTTAAGCTCTGATCTTGCTCCCGAAGGAAGTGTTGACGCGGTTCTTACATTTAGAAACCTTCATAACTGGCTCGGGTCACAAATGGATCTAATTTTTGCTAATAGCTACAAAGCGCTTAAACCTGGAGGTATATTTGGGGTTGTTGAGCACAGGGCTAGCCCAGGAACTTCAATGAATACTATGAAAAAGAGTGGCTATGTTACAGAAGAACATGCAATTATGATTGCAAAAAAACATGGTTTCACTTTGGTTGCAAAATCAGAAATTAATTCAAACAGTAAAGACATCAAAGATTATCCTAAAGGTGTATGGACTCTTCCACCAAATCTTAGGCTTAAAGATGTTGATAGAGAAAAATATATTAATATTGGTGAGAGCGATAGGATGACTTTGTTATTTAAAAAACTTTAATTATTAAGCCTGTTATTTAAAATGAGCATTGCACTTCTTCTAAAAAGTTAGTTTTAAGTCTTAATAGCTGCCCAGGATCCTTTCTATTAGGATATCTAGGATAAACCCATAAATCAGTATCTTGATCAACAGAATTCGTTAATTGATTATATATATCTAAACTAACAAGTTTAGCCTATAAATTGCTAAGCTTATTTAAAAAAGGGAGCTAAAAGCTCCCTTTTTTATACTTAAAATAAAGCTATTTGCTTGCAGTATAGAATTGCTCACATACTTCAAACTGATCATTAACAACATCATCAACTAGCAGTAGTGCTTCTCTATATGTATTACCCCACGATGCTCCTGCAAAATAATCATCTATTAATGCGCCATGAGTATCTACATTTGAAGTTATTGATTTAAGGTAATAAGTACCAGCCTCAGTAACGCCACCACCTATTGCTACAAACAAACCATTCATGAAGGTATCATGACCAGCAGCCTGAACTTCTTTCTCGAGTCTAGTTACTACTTGAACTAACTTTGGAAGATTTGCTCTTGAAACTTTAATACGCATAGCTCTCTCATATCCAGGATCTAGTCTAGGAAAAGGCTTTATTGGGGCCCATGTTGCTCCATATTTAAATTTACGCATTTTTGACATTTCTTTAGGCGCTTTGCTTGGATCATATTTACTTGCGCCTTGAAGTGCGCTTGTTACATCTGAAAAAGCACTCCACATCATAAGCTGGCCTTTATAATCTCGTCCAGATATTGTTTCGCAATATCCTGCAGCATCAGCCCCTATTGCTTCATATAAAGCTGTATTAGATTTAACTGATTCAATATAGGCATCAGTGTTCTTAGCACTAACCATTACAGTTGTGAATGCACCTTCAGAAGTAGCACTCATGCTGAAAGTTAATACAAAAATTGATATTAGTTTTATTTTATTCATTTAGACTCCTCTTAAAAATTATTACATTATAAATATAACTGTAAAAAGAGATTAAATGAAGAAATACAAAATAATCATTTTTGTATGAGGGGGTATTAAACACTTATGGCTATTCAACCTTATCCATTTGACTGTTAGACTATTAAGCATATTTAATTTTTAAGGTATCAATGAATATTTGGCAAAAAATAATATATTTAGGCCTAGCAACAATAACTACATTGTTAATTTTTCATCTTGAAAAGCTTGAGGATCGTGTAAGAGTTCTTGAAGAAACAATAGAAGAACAGATCGAAAGAGCTGGAGAGATAGCAAAAACAGCCCACACTAATGAAATTATTTTAAGAAATAACTATGTCCTAACAGACACAGAGATATCTTTGTCGAAAGATATACTTGGAATAAAATGCAATTTACAAAATTCTTTTAATTCTGACATGGAGCTAAAAGATGAAATCAATATCCTATTGAATAAAACTAAAGATAGCCTAGTGCTTAATGACATTACTTCAACTGGAAAAAATATGAATGACTATGAAAGCGGTGAGCAGTATATGTTTTGGGGCGATGACCCCGATTTAAGCTATATGATAAATATTCCAAAAAAAGAATTTCATATTCATACTCATGACGGAAGTATGGTTATATATAAATGTAATTTATAATGATTACTGATAAGAATGAGGCGGTTATAAATAAAATTTTAGACATTATTGATTCAGATAATTTAGAAGCCTCGCCAAAACAAGACCTTATTAATCACTTAAAAAAAAGGGTTAGTATCTCCAATCTTGAAAAAGAAAAAATTGATGAGTCTTTGAGAATATTACAAAACCTTAAAGACTAATTAAGTCCCTAAGGTTTTGTAAAAAAATATTTTAATTCTCTATCTTAAAGCCATTAGCAGGAACGGTAAAAGTCTTACCATCACTATAACTTACTGTAATAGGGTTGTTTTCATAATTATATGCTACATATGTAGTAACCCCATTTTTCTCAAAGGCGACTGCAGTAGGATGATCTGATGTTAATTCACCTGTTCCGGTCTGTATATGGCCAAGAGCATTAAAGGTGTGTATCCAATGATAGGTATGAGCTTTTGATTCTCCAGCCTCATTCTCATAGAGAGATACACTTTCATAGTCATTAATTGCTGCTTCACCATCAACCATAGCTATAAGATTCCACCAAAGATCTCTCCATTCATCATCAGTTTGCAAGCCTGAAGGTAATTTATTTGAGGATTCGGCTAAACCTAAATCTATATAATCCATCATATAATCCTTGTACTGACTAACATGGAAAATTAAAGGATTAGATGGCAAGCCTTGTATACCTAAAATATGAGCATACTTAGGACTAAACCAAGTGGAGAAGTCAGCACCACTACTCCATATAATTGACGTGGTTATATTTGGATATCCGTTAATAAAGTTATCATAATCATCGCCTAAGCCATTATAGCCATCTATATTATTCCAATATTGCCAATAGGCGGTTGAAGTGCTTGCGTGGAGGTAAATACCCCTATTAACTAAGTCATTATCATCAACAATAAGACCGTATAAAATAAGTGCGCCATATGAGTTAGCTGCTTCTGATGTAGACTCATTGTTATTACCTTGCAAAGCATCAGCCTTTCCGTCAGCCCAAGAAAAACCATTTGCAGGATCAAAATTTCTATAATTTGGGAACATATCGTCAGTGTCTACGCCAGCATAATCTCTAATTAATAATTCAACCATAGGGCCATATTTATCATCCCCACACCATGATTTGTCAGTTCTGCATATCTCAGCAGCAGCTCTAACAAAGTAGCCGTAATGGAAGTGATGGTCAGCAAGCCTAGTATGAGAGCCATAGGCCTCTTCCATACCCAGTAAAGTATCCCAAGTATCATCGTAGACAAAATACCTTTCCTCATCTAACTCACCATTTGTTTCAGCAGTAAACCAATCTTCAAGTTCTGATTTTAACCAATTGGTTAAACGATTTGATTCTTCAGTTAGCCCTATTGATTTTGAGATAGCAATAAGCTCTGCAACTTTTCCATAGGCTTTGCCGGACCAATACGTGTCGTTTGTAATAGATCTATCAATCCAAACATTTTCACCCTGATCAACAAAGTCTTTTACAAGTTGAGTAAGTTTTGACACTTCAAAAGTATTATCAATTGAAGGTAATGTAGGCAAGACGCCTACATAAGGCATCGTGTAATTAAAAGAGTCCCTCTCTGCAAACTTAATAACGCCTCTAGCGCTTCTAATTTTATAGTTAGAAGTTTGATTGTTAGATGAAAACTTCCAATGCATTGGATGTAAACCAATAATGGTGTTAACTAGATTGCCATCTTTTCCATGATACTCATGTGTTACAGTAACCGAATTATCAGACCTATCAACTTCGTAATTAATATCAACAGCTGAGATTACATTTCTTGATTTATTTATAAAATAATCAGACATTGCATCACCTGGAATACCTGAAGACTGGGGAATATAGGTTACTGTAAATTCTCCAGTGCTATTGTTAATACTAATATTGTTGCTTGTTGGATTTGTAAATGTTGTGACCCCTTCGCCTGTGATAATAAAGTTATTTCTATTACCGGCAACATCCGTCCAAACTCCAAGACTATCGCCTTGTTCATAGAAAACACCTTTTTCGCCACCATCTTCTCTTAGCGTTTTTAAAATTGCATTTCCATCAAAAACCTTAAAAAACACATATGGGGAGCCATGTACAAAAGTTGCCTCCATGACGTCGGTATCCCCAGACATCCATAGCGTAGTAACTGAGCCATCACTATAGTCTTTTAAGTATGCATTCATATTTGTATGCTTACTATTAGCAATTGCTATACCATCAAAAACCTCAGTAAACCATTCGGGAGCTGCATATTGTGGGTAACAATTACCGCATAAACCACCTGCAAGTCTGAACCCACCTGGGATTCCCATCAACCTAACTCCAGCAGTGCTTAGTCTTGCTCTTATTGGGTCAGGAGAAACGTGAGCTGGTGACACGGAAGTAGGATCACCAATTTTTGTTTCGCCAATAAAAGGAATAGACCCCCACCATCGATGTGTTGCAATTTTTTTTGAAGCTGCAGGCTCTACAACCTGAGGCATAACTTTAACTGGTGCGCTTATAGGTTTTCCGGTTGAGTTATTACAGCTACTAATAAATGATTCCACAACACCAGCATTCCATATCCAAGTTGCAGCATCGTTACTACCACATTTATAACTTTCTATATTTATTGCTGTAGAAATATTACCTGCTCCATAATTGATTATTTCATACTCACCAGTATTACCTGATCCGCCGCCGCCTCCATTATTCGGTCCAGAGGGAGGTGTTGCTCCCTCTTTAATACCTGTATATCTAACATTATCTATTTGATAAACAAGATTTTCACCAGTTTGAAAAGATGGGAAGAAAACCATGGGCACGGTAATATTTGATAGATTTAAAGCTCCGCTTTGAGTTAATGCTGAAACAGGGAAATCTATTGATTCCCATTGCCCGTTAGCACTAATATCATTTACAGGTAACTCTCCAGAATTCTGAGTATCACTTTCAACTTTTACAAGAAAGCCATTAGGTAAATTGTCTGTACCTTTGTTAACAACCTTTATATCAAATGATAAAGACCCTTCAGAATAATCGCTGAGGTTTACCCCTGCAGTAGGTCCCACAACTAATCCAGCATGGCCTGCATTAGATGTATATCTAACTTCTAGCACATCTCCTCTGTCGGAACCCGAATCAACATAAGAGTAATCTACACTTTGACATGAATCTGATTTGCATGACTGATAACCATTGAGCTCATCAAAAAAGAATAGAGAACTTTCTCCACCCCATATAGTAGCAACAGAACCTTCATCTATGATTTGAACATCGAGATTGGATGTATTTTCATCTACATCGGTAACAACGACAGTAATATCTTGTGTATCCGAATCTGTTCCATCGCTAGCAGTTACAGTTTCTGTATAGGTAGATTTAGTTTCATAGTCTGGAGGTGATATAAAAGTTAAAACCCCTCCTGATGTTATAGCTAATTCAGAACCGCTAACTTGAAAGGTAATGGAGTCTCCATCAGCATCTGTTGCAGTTACAGTTCCTATAGCGGTTTGATTTTCAGCTGCTGTAAAAGTATTAGATGAAGTAATAACTGGAGCGCTATTCTCATCAACATCAGTAACTGATACAACGATCCCTACCGAACCAGTAGCCGAACCATCTGATGCAACAACTGTAATAGAGTAATTATTATCACCACTTGCACTTCCTGGATTCTCAAAGTCAGGAGCTGTATTGAAACTTAAAACTCCTGTGCCTGAATCTATAGTAATTAGTGAGGTATCATCTCCAGTCAAGGAGTATGTAAGAGTATCTCCGTCAGCATCTGTTGCTGTAACTGTTCCAATAGCAGTTGTATTTTCTGCAACTGCAATTGTCCCTACATTAGCAAATGTTGGTGCATTATTTGCAGGTGGTGTGGGTGGTGTGGGTGGGGTTGGAGTAGATCCTCCGCCGCCTCCGCCACAAGATGAAATAATAAAAATTGAAGTTATTAAAAGTGATGATCTAAGATTCATAATATAAATTTAGTAGGATTTAAGTGTGAATTATATACTAAAATTTTGTTTAAAAAAGATATCAAAATTGTAAATAATTTACACTTTTTGAATATGTTTTTAGTTATATATTTCTAATTAATAACCAACTGCGTGACCATCTTTTCTAGATTCAGATGCACCGTAAAAAACACCATCTTTGAGCATTATTGCTTGATAGCCACCAAAGATACCTGGTTGGTAATCTATGATATGACCTTTAATTTTAAGCTCTTCAATAATAGTTTTAGTAAACGAATTTTCCAAACTTAGAGATCCTCCATTAATCATAGTTTCACCTGTTGGTTGAGACGAACCAGTATGGACTATTCTTGGTGCATCACCAGCCTCTTGAAGGTTAAGATTAAAATCAATTATATTAATTGCTATTTGAGCATGCGCCTGAGGTTGAGTTGCTCCACCCATTACACCAAAACTTATGAAAGGCTTATTATCTTTAGTTATGAAGGCTGGAATAATTGTATGAAATGGCCTCTTTCCTCCAACCAATGAATTTGCATGATCTTTATCTAGACTAAATAGCTCGCCTCTATTCTGTATCATAAAACCTAAACCTGGTGGGACCATTCCTGATCCCATCCCTCTATAGTTGCTTTGAATTAGGGAAACCATATTCCCATCCTTATCTGCTGTGGTGAGATAGATCGTATCACCATCCTTTAAAGTGCCTGCAGGGACGCTAGCGGATGATTTGAGAGGGTTAATATGTTTTGATCTTATATCAGCATATTCTTTTGAGATTAAATAATCTATGCCAATATCATTAAAATCTGGATCGGCGTAATACTTAGCCCTGTCTGCAAAAGCTAACTTCTTTGCTTCAACAAAATGATGGATGTATTCACTACTAAATAAGCCCATTTTATTTAGGTCATACCTTTCAAGTAAATTTAATATTTGAAGAGCTGCAATACCTTGTCCATTTGGTGGTAACTCCCAAACATCATAGCCCCTATAATTTGTTGAAACTGGCTCCACCCATTCTGCGTGGTATTGAGCGAGATCATCGGCTGAAAGGAATCCACCTTGAGAAACTACAAAATTACTCATTATTTTAGCTATATCCCCCTCATAAAAACTTGATCGCTTTGAAGTTGCAATGTCTTCTAAGGTTTTTGCTAGCATAGGGTTTTTAAAAATATCCCCTTTTTTTAAATATGCATCATAAGGCATCCATACGTCTTTAAAGTTTGGATATTTTTTAAATCTTTGTGATGATAATTCTAGATAGTAAGCTATGGTTTCAGTGAGTGGAAATCCATTATTTGCATAATTAATTGTTGGTTTGAATAATTCTTTAAATGGTAACTTGCCAAATCTCTCATGAAGTTTTATCCACCCATCTACGGCACCGGGAACAGAAACTGGCAATGGGCCATATGAAGGAATTTTATCAAGGTTATTGTCAGTAAAGTATTCAATAGATATATCTTTTGGAGATGGGCCGCTAGCATTTAATCCATAAAGTTTTTTCGTTTTTGCATCCCAAAGAATTACAAACAAGTCACCCCCAATACCATTTCCTGTTGGTTCCATTAAACCCAAGGCTACGTTTGCAGCAATTGCAGCATCTATAGCATTTCCTCCATCTTTTAAAATCTGAAGTCCTATTTGCGAGGCAAGTGGATGGCTTGTTGCAACCATTCCATTTTGAGCTATAACTTCTGATCTGCTGCTGAAGTCTTGTCCAGTAACTCTGTCATATGACAAAAGATTTATTGAAAAAATAATAGTTAGAAAATAGTAAAAAAAATTCATAATTTATCCCATTAATATAAATGAATCTGGTTTTTCAAATAAGAAATAAACAGCTAAGGCAATTATTAATATAAGAAGTGTTTTAACGTTAAAACTAGCCTTTGATTTCAATATAACTATTAATGAGGTGCTAATAAGCAACAATCCTAAAAAGTAATTAATAAGTTCAAATGTAATCATGATATTTTATTTATAACACTTATAGATATTAAGTTATCATAATATACATGGATATTATCTTAATAATTATGTTCTTAACTTTTCTTGCTGGGGTTTGGATTGCCTCAGAAGATCTTGTTAAGTGGCAAAGATTGCTTTTAGTAGCAACAACATCCATTGTTGTAATTGCTATAGTAAGCAACGGTTATTAGATGAGGGTATTATGTCTAACAATAATATTGAGTATCAGCTATCAACTTAATGCCTCATCAAATGCTATTGATTGCACTAGTGAAATTGATACTGCTTACTTTAACTCAGCCAATTATAAAAATAGAGAAATAATTTTTTCATCCTCGAAGGCAGATCTTGAGTTAAAAAACCTCATGACAAAGAGGCTTAATATAACAGGTGTACTTTCATTAAAAGATTTGGATAGCTTATTTGAATGGGATAGAATCAATAATATGAAATACATCTACAAAATACTTGATCTTATGGATAGAAACTATCTTATTAATAAAAAAAATGTAGAAGATTTTCTAAAATACGAAGCTGAGTTTAATAGTCACTGTGAGGGTTTAAATCATAATGTTTAAAACTATAATTTTTAGTGCTCTTGGGATTTTTTTAGTTACACTTCCCATCAATTTGCAAGCTGAATCTGAAGCGACAATGGATTTAAAATGTGCAGTTGTAATCAATAGCATTTGATGAGGCATTAAGTTGATAGCTGATACTCAATATTATTGTTA
>CAJQGY010000005.1 GCA_905478015.1 uncultured SAR86 cluster bacterium | reverse complement strand
TTTCGAATAATAGCCCATGCTCAATTGGGTCAAGTGCAGTAATGCCGATGGCAAATGCTACCAATGAACCTGCGCCCGAACCTCTACCAGGGCCTACTGGAACCTCATTATTTTTTGACCATTCAATGAAATCATAAACAATCAAAAAGTAGCTTGAGAAACCCATTGTTTTAATTTGTTCAAGCTCATAGTCAAGCCTCTTGATATAAATACTTTTTTTATCATCATCAAAATCTTTAATAAATTCATTAAGATTTTTAAATGCAAGCTCATTAAGAAAGGAGTCAAAATTATGTTCATTTGGTACAGGGTATTCTGGTAAGAAATATTCCTGAGTATCGATTGATACGTTGCACCTCCTGGCTATCTCATTTGTGTTTGTAACAACTTCGTCAATGTCATTAAATAATTCATACATCTCGTCAGATGATTTGAAATATTGTTCCGATGAAAATGCCTTTTTTCTGTTTGGATCACTCAAAGTTCTACCTGTATTGATGCAAACCTTAGTCTCGTGAATATCATAATCTTCTTTATTTGCAAAAAGTACATCATTTGTAGCTATGACTGGAATGCCTTTATGGGAAGCGATTGGTAGGATATTTTTAATATATTCTATTTCATTTTGTCTTTTGGTATTTTGCACTTCAATTACAAAGTCATCTCCAAAATTATTTAAAAATTTATCAATTCTATCTTTGGTTTCATCAACCTTGTTAAGGTTCATTAGCTCAAATAAATGACTGGATTTTCCACCAGAAATAACTATCAAATCTTCTTTTATTTCACATAATTCATTAAAAGTTATTATTGGGGAGGAGTAATTATAATTATTATGAGCTTGCGAAATAATTTTCATTAAGCTTATATGTCCCTTATTAGTTTTTGCTAAACAAAGAAGTTCATGAGGAAGTTCATCTCCATCAAAAATTACTCTTAGAGATGCCCCTGATATTGGCTTTATTCCTGCTGACTCACATTTATTAAAGAATTTTACTAAGCCAAACATATTTAAATTATCTGTAAGCGCGACAGATGGAATAGAGTATTTTTTAGCTTGATCTACTATCTGATTAATAGTTAGCAACCCTTGAGTTATGCTAAATTCTGATGAAACTCTCAGATGAGAAAAAGTTTTATTCATTGCCTAGATAACTCCCTTAAAAGAGTGTCTATGGATAGGGCAAGATCCATGAATTTTTAGCATCTCCTTATGGAATTTAGTTGGATATCCTTTGTGTTTATAGAATTTATAAATAGGATATTTTTTATCAAAATCAAGCATCAAATTGTCTCTATAAACTTTGGCAATAATAGAAGCGGCACTTATCTCGCTTATTATTGCATCTCCACCCACAATAGCCTCTTTTTTGTATTCTACATCTGGAAGATAGAGCCCATCTACCAAGACTTTATTTGGTTTTATATTTAGATTGAGTATAGCTCTTTTCATTGCTAATAAAGATGCATTATGGATATTAATTTCATCAATCTCTTGATGTGAAGCATGCCCAAATGCAAAAAAGGAATTCTGCATGATTATTGTGCTTAGATGTTTTCGTTTATCTTTTGATATTCTCTTAGAATCATTGAGGTTACTAATTGAGTTATTTAATATTACAGCTGCAGCAATAACAGGGCCGGCTAAACAACCCCTCCCCACCTCATCAACACCTGCAATAAGCTCTTTCAAGATAAATTTAATATTTCTTGTGCTATTAATGCAAAACCCTTTCCTTTAAGGATTGATTTAATCTCCATTACAGAGGAATTATCATTTTGGATTTGTATAAGGTGATTTATTTGCTTTGCTGTGCATTTGTTCTGAATTAGCTCAGGATATATAGATTTATTTAGTAAGAGATTTGGAAGCCCTATGAAGTCAACCTTCAGCATTTTTGAAATAATTGCATAATTAATAAAATTAGTTTTATAGCAAATAATTGGAGATGCATTTAGGACTGCGGCTTCAAGTGAAGCTGTTCCAGATGTCACAACTGATTTGTTTGAAATTGATAAAAAATCTTTTGTAGCTCCTTCATAAATTAGATATGGAGCATTGGTATCCTTTAGGTATTTTTTAACATCAAGCGTACTTGAGTTGTCGGCAGTTGGAATTAAAAAAAATGTATTTTTATTGTTTTTATAATGTAACTCCATAAAATTTCTGTAAGTAGGCATCATACTTATAATCTCAGAACTTCTGCTTCCAGGAAGAATTGATATGAATGACTTGCCTGCTTCTAAAGAATATTTAGTAAGAACATCATCTACATTGCTTAAGACAAGATCAGAAAATGGATGCCCTAGATGGGAGCTGCTCAAACCTTTGTCTTTATAGAAATTATGCTCAAAATTAAATAAACAAACGGTATGGTCTATGTATTTTTCAATTTTCTTTATTCTCCCCTGTCTCCAACCCCAAACAGATGGACTAACTAGTTGAATAGTTTTACATTTTTTTATAGGTTTGAGAGCTTTATGTATGCCTATGTTAAAGTCTGGAGAATCGATACCAATAAAAAAATCTATCTCTTTATCTTTAAACAAAGAAATTAAATTATTTCTTTGTTTAGTAAGTTTTTTAAAGTTTAGCAAGGGATCTATAATTCCCATTACCTGAAGCTCTTTAAAATCAAAAAGTGAGTTTAGCCCTAAAGATTCTATCTTGGGGCCACCAACTCCATATAACTCAAAATTATTATCTTTAACGATCTCTTTAATGAGGTTGTACCCAAGAGTGTCACCAGAGTGCTCTCCAGCAACAACACCTATTTTAAGTCTAGATTTTTCTTGGGTCACTTACCTGGTGATTCCTCTTGAGGATACTTTTACAGAGTCAATAAAATTTAATAGGTGCTTGTCTGAATATTTTTTATTTAGTTCTTCAATTTTTGATATAGCTTCATCTAATTTTAATGATTTTCGATATAACAGTTTATATGCTTTCTTAAGGTTTGAGATTGACTCCTCGCTAACTCCATTTCTTGAGAGACCTACAGTGTTTAATCCAACAACTCTTGCGGGATGAGAGGCGGCCTTCACATAAGCAGGCAAGTCCATTGTGATCATAGTGCTCATTCCAGTGAATGCGTAATCTCCTATATTGCAGAATTGATGGATAAGGGTATATCCACCGAGAGTAACATTATTGCCAACCTTTACATGGCCAGCTAAACCTGAATTGTTTGCAAAAATATTATTATCACCAACCATACAATCATGGGCAATATGAGCATATGCCATAATTAAATTATTACTACCTATCTGGGTTATACCATTATCTTGAATAGTTCCCCTATGGACTGTTACTCCCTCTCTGAATATATTATTTTTACCAATAATAAGTTTAGTTTCTTCGCCTTTAAATTTTTTATCAGGAGTATCCTCTCCAATAGAAGAAAATTGGTAGATGCTATTACCCTCTTCAATAAAGGTTGGTCCTTTAATAACAACATTTGAGTGAATTTTACATCCTGCGCCTATCGTGACACCCTTGCCAATAATGCAGAATGGCCCAACATATGAGCTTTCATCAATAATAGAATCGGGGTGAATGATAGCGGTTTCATGAATATTCATTATGCAGGCCTATCAGCGCACATTATTGTTGCAGAACATGCTAATTCTCCATTAACTTCTGCTCTAACATCAAATTTCCATATACCTCTTTTAACATTTTTTACAGTGCTGAATAAATGCAACGTATCTCCAGGTCTAACTCTTTTTCTAAATCTTACATTATCAACGCCCGCAAATACATATAAAGAACCTTCATCAGGAGTTTTGTCCATTGTTTTAAAACCTAAAATACCAGATGCTTGCGCCAAAGCCTCGATAATGATGACGCCTGGCATTATTGGGTTTCCAGGAAAATGACCTCTTAAATAGTCTTCAGTTGGCAAAACATTTTTAATGGCATGAATAGAATTACCTTCATCAACTTCAATTATTTCATCTACAAATAAGAATGGCTCTCTATGAGGTAAGTATTTTAAGACCTCTTTACTAGGTTGCGACATTTTTACTTCCTTCTTTTTATAAAGATTGAGGATTTAGCCCAGTCTTTTGGTTTTTGTGCCGGCATTATACCTATATATTCTCCACTTTCTTGAATGCTTTTTGTTATTAAAGTATGCGCTCCAACAGTAACATCATCAGCGATATTGAGATGTCCCAAAACTCCTGATAATCCACCCATTCTAAACTTCTTACCAATAACTGTAGAACCAGCGATAGCACAACATGCAGCAATTGCTGAATCACTTCCAAGCTCTACATTATGAGCAATATGAACTTGATTATCTAATTTCACCCCATCATGGATATGTGTGTCGCCCAAGGCACCTCTATCAATAGTGCAACCTGCTCCCATTTCAACATTTGATCCAATAATCAAACTCCCCAGTTGTTCTATCTTAATATAACCATCTTCTGAAGGTGCATACCCAAAACCATCAGATCCAAGAACTGTTCCATTATGAATGTGAGTATTACTACCAATATGAACATCTGATATTAGAGATGAGTTTGCTCTAATAGAAGAAAAATCTCCAATAGAACAATTAGGGCCAATAAATACATTTGAGCCTATTACAACATTTTGTCCAAGTTTGGTCTCAGGAGAAACAGTTGCAGTGGGATGAACGCTACCAATATTTTGTTTCAATTGATGTGGACTAAATAAAGAGCTTGCTTTTGCATAAGCCAAATACGGATCCTCAGTAACTAAATAATTGCCAATTTCATTACCATTAATGGTGTTTGGATGAACTATAAATGCCAATGCTTTAGAGGTTGTAAGATATTTAGAATATTTTTGGTTTGATACAAATGTTAGGGAGTTGGCATTTGCATCTTGAATTGTTTTTAGATTATCGACGATGGCATTGCCATCGCCAATTAATTTAGTGTTTAAGAGCTTAGAGAGCTCTAGTAAAGAATAATTCTTACTGCTGGTCACTACTCGCTTGAAGCGGGCTCATTAGCTGCAACATCAAGCATAGATGTAACATCATCAGTCAAATCTAGAGATGGATCACTAAAAAGCAAAGTTTCATTTTTTGCAAGTAATACAGTTATTTGCTTTGCAGCTATAAGTTCTCCAATGATTTTTTGCATTTCTGGGCCACTTTCAGCAAAAACTCTTTGGGCTGTTTCTTCTTGTGCTGCCTGAACTTTGCTTGCAAGAAATTCTAAGTCTTTAGTTTTTTCTTGAATGTCTCTTTGTACTTCTGCAATTTCAGCTTGTGAAAGAGTTTCAGCATCTTTTTGAAGATTTTCTGCAAGAGTCTGTCTTTCTGCCTGAATTGATCTTGCCTCTTCTAGATTTGCAGCATAATCAGCATCTTCTTCTAGAGCTTTAAATGCGTCTTGAGCTGCTTGTGTTGATAGAACAGCAGTTCGCATATCTATAACAGCGACTCCATTAGCTGAAATAGCTGGAAGTGCCAGAAATAATACAGAAAGTACTATTAAGTTAAATTTAAATTTGTTAGTCATATCTACCCCTTGTTGGAATTCTATATTTTATATTAAAACTCTTGAAAAATACTCAATTAAAAAACATTTCCTACAGTAAATTGAAATTCTTCTGTTCTTTCTTGCGGCCCAGCATTTGTAGGTTTAGCAATTGCAAAACTCATTGGACCAAAGCTTGTTATCCACGTAACACCTACTCCATATGAATATCGTAGCTCCTCAATATCAGGCTCAGAACAGTTATATTGATAATCTTTACAGCTATCTGAAAAAACATTACCAAAATCAAAGAAGAAAGCAGATCGCATAGATCGTTGATCCTCAATAAATGGAAGTCTAAAAATAAGTTGAAGGCTTCCTTCAACCTTAACATTTCCTCCAATTGGGGCATCATAGTAGCGAGATGTACTATTTGCGTATGGGTTGTAATAAGGTAAATCTAAAATCTCATCTCCATCTGTATCAATAAGATTTGGGCAAGATCCTTCTGTGTAATTAAATTCATAACAAGGAGCTTGTGTGCTCCTTGGCCCAAGAGTGTTTGATTCAAACCCTCGCAATGATCTGGGGCCTCCAGCATAAAAATTTTGAAAGAAAGGTGTCTCATTTGTATCACCATATGCATCCATATATCCTAATTCACCACTAAATCCAACCACAAGATTAGCAAAACCTAATGGTTGATATGCTTTTTGTTGAATGCTCGCTCTATAATAATTTAAATCGCTAAATGGCAGAGTTGCCATCAAGCTAACACTTGTAGATGATCCATCAGTGGGAAATAGTCCTCTATTTAAAGTAACTCTTGACCACACAAAGTTTGCACTAAGAGTATCAAATATATTCCCTTCTGAGGCTACAAAATCATAAATTTCTCTTGCTGGTAATGTGCCAATATCAATATCTGTTTGATCATAAGTTAAGTTTAGTCCAAGTCTTTGTGTGTCTGATATGGGGTAGCTGTACTGAACTCCTAAACCAGCAGAATTAGTTAAATAATTTGCTACGTTGTACTCCCCGTAATCCGTTTCTCTAAAGTAAAGATTGTATCCTACGCTCACTCCATCAACAGTTGCATAAGGATCCATGAAAGAAAAATTATACATTTCACTGTAGATATTTTTATTGATTCCTAAGCTCAAGGTATTTCCAGTCCCCATAAAGTTTTGTTCTTGGAGATTAAAACCAAGCTGAAGACCAAAATCACTATATCCAACATTTCCGCCAATACTTCCTGTGCTTTCTTCATCAACTGAGTAAACTACATCAATTTGATCATCTGTTGTTGGTACAGGAATGGTTTCAACAGATA
This sequence comes from uncultured SAR86 cluster bacterium, assembly GCA_905478015.1. Taxonomy (GTDB): domain Bacteria; phylum Pseudomonadota; class Gammaproteobacteria; order Magnimaribacterales; family D2472; genus CAJQGY01. Next base: position 34,607 of record CAJQGY010000005.1, on the reverse strand, counting down.
CTTCTTTAAAGAAGCCAAGTCTTTCCAGTCTTATTCTTCCTGCCTCAATATTATCGTCTGACGTCCACGCACCTTCAAACTGCCTCATCTCTCTTCTTAAAACATAATCTTGAGTTATCTCATTACCAGTGAATAGTATTTTTCTAGTATAAGTTCGTTTGCCAGGAACAATATTATATGTAAGCTCTACTGTTTTATCGTCATCATTAGTTTCAGGCACCCCAGTTACTTCAGCAAATGCATAACCTTGATTACCCAATATATTTTTAAAATACTCTTCGATAGCAGTTATTTGTCCTTGTGAGTATATTTGACCTTCTTGTGATGAGGTGATTGGTAAATATGCATTCTCATCAAATGGAAGGTCTCCAATTACATTAACGCTAGAAATTTTATATTCATCGCCTTCGAATATATTAAAACTTATAAATATTGATTTCTTGTCTCTGGATAAACTTATTTGTGATGACTCAATAGAAAATTTTAGATACCCTCTATCTAAATAAAATGATTCAAGTGATTCAATATCCCCTTGCAATTTCTCTCTCGAGTATTGGTTATCGTTTGAAAGAAAGCTAAATAAAGAGCCCTCTGATAGTTCAAAACTATCTATAAGATCTTCTGATTCAAAAACTTCGTTACCAATAATATCAATTTTTTTTATGGTAGCGCTCTTGCCTTCATCGACTTCAATAGAAATTTCAACTGTATTTCGAGGCCTAATATTTTCTTGAATATCTACATTTGCGCCATAGCGTCCATTTGAAGCATAAGATCTAACAAGCTCTGATTTAACTTTTTCTAAAGTTGATCTCTTATATACCTCACCCTCTCTTACATCAACGCCATCCAAGCTATCCATCAACTGTTCTGTTTTTATTGCCTTATTACCAGTTATATCAATTCCAGATATGGATGGTCTTTCAGCAACTGTTATAACCAAAGTATTTCCTTCCTTGCCAATCTGAATATCATCAAACTGTTCTGTAGAAAATAATGACTTCACTATGTCTCTAGATTTCCTGTTATCAATTTTGTCACCAACGCTAATAGGTATCACATTAAATATGCTACCTGTTGAAACTCTCTGAAGCCCTATAATTCTTATGTCACTAATTAAAAACTCGTCAAAGGCATTAACATTGGTGATTATAAGAAGAGTCAGAAAGATTTTTTTAAACTTACTCATGTTTAATTATAAATACCTTGAGATATCGTTAAAAACAGCAAAAATCATCAACATACCAACAAGAATTGCTCCAATGGTAAAAACATAGTTTTCGACTTTCTCAGGCAAAGGTTTTCCTCTCACAGCCTCTACTCCTAAAAGCACTAATTGCCCACCGTCTAAAACTGGAAGCGGTAATAAGTTAAGCACCCCTAAGCTTATGCTTAAAAGCGCCATTAGATATAAGAAAGGAATAATTCCAGCTTTAGCTGTATCTCCTGCCATTTGGGCAATGCCTATCGGCCCACTTAGATTATCAGCACCCATATTTCCTGTAAGCATTTTTCCTATAAACTGAAGTGTTTTAATGCTTAGGTTGTATGTCTCATAAGTTGCTTTGTTAACAGAGGAGATAAAACCCCTTTGAGAACCAAAGCTTACTCCAAGCGATCCTTGTAAAATTTCTTTTTGATTTAATGCCGAGCCAATTAAAATTGGTTTGTATATCTCTTCGCCATTTCTATTAATCAGAAAACTTAGCTCTTTTCCTGGGTTATCTTTAATAAGTCCTTTAATGTCTTGAATATAGTTAATGGATTGATCGTCTATTTTTAATATCTTATCGCCAGGCTTAATATCAGCAAGATCTGCAGCACTTCCTTCTGCAACTCCTCCAATAATTGGTAAGCTTTTATATTCAATCACAAGCCCTAGTCCTGACATTGGATCTTTTTGCGCTTCTGAGGTATCTAAAAATTCTTCTAGATAAATTGATGCATTGTATGATTCCGAAGAGTTTGCACTTTTAAGCATAAGTTCTATTGGGCCTGTATACCCTGCATATGATAGAAGCTCTAATGAAAAGTCTTTTGGATCAGTTATAAGTTGAGAGTTTATTCCCACCAATTGATCTCCAGGGATAATATTATTTGCAGACTGTATATTCACTGATTCATCAACTTTTTGAATCGTAGCAACATTATTTGGATCAATAGTATTCATGAAAATAAAACTGAAGACTAAAATTGAAAGAAGAAAGTTAGCCATTGGGCCAGCAATCATTATGGCAGCTCTTTGCCATTTTGGTTTTGAATCAAAAGTATTCTGAAGCTGCTTCTCGGTTAACTGATTTTTAATTTCAGGCTCAACCTCAATAAGCTTGTTTGTTATCATAGAAACATAACCTCCAAGAGGGAGGGCTGATAATGCAAACTCTGTTCCATGCTTGTCTTTTCTTTTATAAATTATTGGTCCCATACCTAAAGAGAATGTTTGGACATGCACTTTACATAGCCTTGCTACGATAAAGTGACCATATTCATGTATTGTTACTAGTATTCCTATTAAAACTAGAAATGATGATATATATATTAAAGTTGACATAATTTAAGTAATTTTAAGTAAGAGATTCTATCACCTTCTTAGCTTGTTTGCGTGTTTCTTTATCCATTTCATATATTGATTCAAGCTCAATATCTTTAGACATATCTTTGCCATTAAAAGTTCTATTTAATATAGAATATATGTCTGAGAATTTAATTTCTTTATTAAGAAATGCGGTAACAGCCATCTCATTAGCTGCATTAAAAACTGTCCCTGTTAATCCTCCTTCATTACAAACATCACGAGCCATTTTTTCTAAAAAAAGACGATCTTTTGGAAATGCCTCAAACGAAAGGTTTAAACCATTTAGATCCATTGGGTTAAATTGAATTGGTATTTTTCTATTATTTGATAATGCATTGGCAATAGGAACTGTCATATCTGGGTTGCTCATATGCGCAATGCTTGAGCCATCAACATACGTTACAACTGAATGAATTATGCTTTGAGGGTGAATTACAAGATCAAAAAAACTTTCCTGCAAATCAAATAAGTACTTTGCTTCAATTAATTCTAAGCATTTATTCACAAGTGAGGCAGAATCAATTGATATTTTTGATCCCATCGACCAGTTAGGATGATTAAGGGCTTGTTCTAATGTGACTGTATCTAATTCACCAATTGACTTACCAAGAAAAGGCCCCCCAGAAGCAGTGATAATTACTTTTGAGATGTCTTTAGAGCTTTTACAAGAAGCAAGGCATTGATGAATAGCGTTGTGTTCGCTATCTATAGGAATTATGGAGGTGTTATATTTCTTAGCCAAAGGCATTAAAAGGTCGCCAGCAACAACAATACTTTCCTTGTTAGCAAGAAGAATAGTTTTGCCAGTTTTTGCTGCTGACATTGTTGTTTCAAGACCTGCAAAACCTGAGATAGCTGAGATAATTATGTCCACATCATCTTTAACTATTAAATTTTGAAGGTCATCTTTGTTGAATATGACTTGTGTGTCAAAGTTTCCACATTCTTTTTCTAATTTCTTTGCTGACTCCTCATTATTTGTGTGAATAAAATTTGGGGAGAAATCTTTAATAATTTCAACTGCTCTATCTACATTATTATCAAAAGATATTCCGTAAAGATTAAATTCATTTTTATTTTGATGTATAACCTTTAAAGAACTGCTTCCAACACTTCCAGTTCCACCAAGCAAGAGTATATTTTTCATTAAAAAGCTAAGATCAAGATAGATGTAAGTATTGGTAATGAGGAAAGGTGAGAGTCTATTCTATCTAGAATGCCACCATGACCAGGAAGTAAATTTCCGGTATCTTTTATACCTGACTTTCTTTTAAGAAAGCTAAAGAAATAATCCCCAACAAAAGCATAAAAAGAACCAGCTATCATAAGAATTATTATCAACGGCGTTGTATTAAATAAAGCAAATATGAGGCCACCAAATAAAGTACTAAACAAAATTCCCCCAACAAAACCCTCAACCGTTTTGTTTGGACTAATCTCAGAGAATAATGGATTTTTTCCAAAATTTGAACCTGCTAGATACGCCGCACTATCTGAAATTGCTGAATTTAAAATAAATATTAGAAATAAAATATAATTTGAAAAAGTAAAAATGTTATCCGCTTCTAAGATATAAATTGAACATAAGAAGAAAGATATTATGACTAGGTACCTAATAAAAATATTATTAAAATTTACAAAATAAAGTTTTGATGTTGAGTTTGATATAAGAAAAACACTGAATATAATCCAAAATACTCCTGATAAAAATATTGTTAACTCAGCAAACTTATGAGGTGCTAAAAATAGCAAAATAAAAAAGATCAACAATGCCATATGATTTAAGACAAAAGAACTTGAGGTAGAGTTTTTTAACCATTCATGAAAAGCGAAAAATAAAGTAACTAAAATAGTTAATAAAACTAAAATTTTATTTTCGAATAATACTATGCCAAAAATAGGCACACTTATAACCAAAGCAGTAATGCTTCTAGTTAAAAAATTAGATTTAAACTCTTTTCCCAAAACGTCTACTCACTGTTTTATATTGATTTATGCAATTTTTATATTCTAACCTAGTGAAATCAGGCCAAAAATTATCTAAAAAACATATTTCTGAATAAGCTATTTGATATAAAAGGAAGTTGCTTACCCTTTTATCACCCCCTGTTCTGATAAGAAGATCAATAGATGGCTCAGGTACACATGAGAAATCTTTAATTGTTTTATCACTAATTTTATTAATATCTATTTCGCCATCTAGAACTCCTTTGCTTACGCTTTTAACTATAGAAATAATATCTTGTTGTCCTCCATAACCGAGAGCAATATTAAGCTTCAATGAAGGATTTTTCGATTTTGTAGAGGATTCGGCATATTCAATTTTATTAATAATTTTTTTTCCAAATAGTTCAAAATTACCAAAAAATTTCAGTTGCACATTTTGCTCAACTAGCTCGGGAACTTGATCATTAATTGCATTAACGATTAGATTTTTAATTGCATTAATTTCTTGAGTTGGCCTGCCCCAATTCTCTGTGCTAAAGGCATACAGGGTCAAAGATTTTACTTTTTGATTGATAGACTCCTCAACAATCTCTTTTACAACAGAGACTCCTTTTTCGTGTCCTTTGCTTATTTTTAAAGCATTTTTTTTTGCCCATCGACCATTTCCATCCATAATTATAGCTACATTTCCAAGATGGTTTTGGGCTATATTTTTTATATGAGTAGCCATAGGGCTTTTAGATTTCTAGCAGGTCTGCTTCTTTTGATTTCAACTCTTGATCAACTATTGAAATATGCTTATCTGTTTCTTTTTGAACTAAATCCTCTATTCTTCTGAGCTCGTCTTCAGAAATATCGCCACTAGATTGATCTTCCTTTGCTTTATTATTAGAGTCTCTTCTTATATTTCTTATAGAAACTCTTGCATTTTCCGCCTCTGCTCTTGCTTGCTTAATATAATTTTGACGTGTTTCTTCAGTAAGGGCTGGCATAGTTACTCTTATTAAATCACCAGAAGTGCTTGGATTTAGCCCAATGTTCGAATTTAAAATAGCTTTTTCTACTTCAGGTATGAGACTTTTATCCCATGGAGAAATTACAAGAGATCTTCCCTCTTCTACGGAAATATTAGCTGCTTGATTGAGGGGTGTTAAATTCCCATAATAATCTATTTTAATATCATCCAATAAAGATGGATTTGCTCTTCCTGTCCTTATTTTATTAAATGCTACAGATAATGAGCTAATAGATTTTTCCATTCTGTTAGAAGTATTTTGTATTAATTGTTCCATATTATGATATTAGCGTACCTATATTTTCACCGCAAATTATTTCTTTAAGAGCATTCTTTCTATTTACATTAAATACTTTCATTGGCAATTCATGATCTCTTGCTAAAGTTAAAGCAGTAGCATCCATAACTTTTAAATTTTTTGTTATTGCATCATTAAATGATAAATTTTCAAAAAATATTGCATCAGGATTTTTTTCGGGATCAGAATCATAAACACCATCAACTCTTGTAGCTTTTAACATGATTTCAGATTGAGTTTCTATCGCTCTAAGGCATCCGGCTGTATCAGTTGTAAAAAATGGGTTTCCTGTTCCGGCTGTAAAAATTACCACAAAGCCATCATTAAGCAACTGAATAGCAAGCCTTCTATCATAGTGCTCTACAATGCCTGGCATGGCTATTGCTGACATTACTCTTGTTTTTATTCCAGCTCTTTCAAGGGCATCTCTGAAAGCTATACCATTCATTACAGTTGCAAGCATGCCCATATGATCACCAGCTACTCTATCCATTCCAGCATGGTTGAGCTTTTCGCCTCTAAAAAGGTTTCCTCCACCTATTACTACGCCAATTTGAGCTCCAATTTCAATGCACTCTTTTACTGAGCTAGCCATTTCATTTAGAACTTGAGGGTCTATTCCATGCTCATCATTCCCAGCAACAGACTCCCCACTAAATTTAACAAGGACTCTTTTATGGGCTAATTTATGCATTTATTTAAGCTGCTCAGCAACCTCATCTGCAAAGTTTTTAGTTTCAACTTCGATGCCCTCACCAACTTTTAATCTTGCATATGACTGAATTGTAGCGTTGTTTGAATTTAATAATTTTTCGATTGATGTGTCAGGATCTTTAACAAATGGTTGTGAAACAAGAGATACTTCGGAAAGAAATCTATTTAGCTTTCCTTCAACCATTTTATCCATTATCTCTTGAGGTTTTCCTGATTCTTTTGCCTGGGTAAGATAGATAGCTTTTTCTCTTTCAAGAATATCTTGATCTATCTCATCTCTTGATAAACAAATTGGGTTTGTGGCTGCAACATGCATAGCTATGTCTTTGGCAAGAGCTTCATCACCTCCACTTAATACAACAACTGTAGCTAATTTAGAATCAGAATGGATATATAAGCCGCTGTTCATTTCGCTTTCATAGCTTAAAGTTTCCAATCTTCTTACTTGAATATTTTCTCCAATTGACTGAACCAAAGTTTTTCTTTTAGATTCTATATCTGATTCATGTAAAACATTAATATCTTCTATTTTGTTGTTTGTAATAAACTCTGCCACCTCATTGGTAAAATTAATAAATTGGGAATCCTTAGCTGCAAAGTCAGTCTCTGAATTTATTTCAACAATAGTTGCATAATCTTCGCCAACAAAAGCCTTTAAGACACCATCAGCTGCAACCCTTGATGCTTTTTTTTCAGCCTTTAATGCACTATTTGATCGAAGAAGGTCAAGGGCATTATCGATATTCCCTTCACATTCAACCAAAGCCTTTTTACAATCCATCATAGCCACACCAGACATATCTCTTAGTTGCTTTACCATAGCTGCTGTAATATCCATTATTATTTTTCCTCTACCTTAGGCTCTTCATCATTAGAGCTATTTATATTTTCTTTAACTTCTTCTTCTGAAGATGCGATTGATTCTGACTCAGCAACAACTTCATTTTCTATCTTTGCTTCAGCTAGAACCTCTTGTTCTTTAGGTGCCTCTACTTCAACCTCTTCTTTTTTAACTTTTTGTATTATTGGTGTCGTGGTTTCAGTTTTTGCAACAAATCCTTTTGAAGATTCAAGCCCTCGCTCACAAGCCTCTGCGATAATTTTAGTAATTAGCCTGATTGACCTTATTGCATCATCATTTCCGGGTATTACAGTTTCTATTCCGTCTGGATCAGAGTTGGTGTCTACTAAGGCAATAACTGGGATCCCCATTTTTTTTGCTTCTAAAACTGCAATTTTTTCATACTTAACATCAATTACAAAAATTGCGTCTGGAAGACCTTTCATATCCTTAATACCGCCAACGCTAGCTTGTAGTTTTACAAATTCTTTTTGAATTTCAACAGCTTCTTTCTTTATAAGCTTATCTATTCTTCCTGAAGATACCATCTCTTCAATATCTTGAAGTCTTCTAATTGAGCCTCTAATAGTCTTCCAATTAGTCAATGTGCCTCCAAGCCATCTTTTATCAACGTATGGTAAATCTAATTTTGAAGCCTCTTCTTTAATAGTCTTGCTAGCTGATCTTTTTGTTCCAACAAAAAGAACTTTATTCCCTTTTGAGCATATGTCTTCTACCTTAGAAGCAGCAGCACTTAAGTGCTCTTGGGTCAACTCAAGATCAATTATGCTAATTTTTTTTCTAGTATCGAAAATATATTTATCCATCTTTGGATTCCAGAATCGCTTTTGATGGCCAAAGTGTACGCCTGCATGAAGTAGGTCTTTTATTGAAACAACGCTCATATTTATCTCCTCGGGGTTATTCTCCAACCTCTGCATTGCTGACTCAAAAGAGCACCCCAGCAATAATCTATAGTAAGGTCTTCGTGATTAAAGTGGGTGTATTCTATAGAAATTAGAGTTCTTTTAAAAGGATATTCGTAGTTAATTTTTAATTGACTCAAGGCTGTAAAAGCCAGGTTCTTTATCAATTAATGATAAGGCAGCATTTATAGCACCCTGGGCAAATATATTTCTTGAAAGCGCTTTATGGCTAATGCTCAAATTTACTTGATCACCTTCAAATCTAACATGATGAATTCCAAAAAAAGCTCCTTCTCTTTTTGAGGTTATATTTATAGCGCTTACAAAATCATTATTAAGACCTTCTATATATTTTTTTATATCTATTGCAGTTCCTGAAGGAGCATCCACTTTATTAATATGATGCATATCTTCAATTATGCAATTAACTGGGGTTTGCAAATCATGTAATATATTCTTAATACCTTCCTTCAAATTATAAATACCATCGCTAAGATTAAAAGAAAGAAGGATTGGAAATTTTTTGGAGTGCTCTTTGATTACATCTATCTGATCAATAGAAAATCCAGTTGTGCCAATTACCATAGGAAGATTTAATTTTTTATTTTTACAACTTTCCAATAGTTTAATTGTTGATTCTGGTCTGGAAAAATCAATAATACAGTCATGTTCGGCTGAAAGATCTTCTTCAAGAACTTTTAAATCTAAATTTCCTTCTAAAATCTTCTTAATAGATTCTCCCATTTTCCCTGAAGAACCATTAAGAAATAGTTTAGTCATGTAATTTAGATGATATCTTTTTAAAAGTATCTGCTCCAGGATAATTTGACGAATCTTTGAGGCTGGATGTAAATTGATTTAAAAGCTTTAGCTGCTTTCTATTAAGTCCTGATGGAGTTTCAACAATAACTCTACAAAGAATATCACCCCTTCTACTATCTCTTACAATTGATGCGCCTTTATTTCTTATTCTAAAAACTTTTCCAGTTTGAGTTTGTTCTGGTATTTTTAAAGAGATAAAATTTTCTAATGTAGGAATTTTTATAGATCCTCCTATGATTGATGTTTCAAAAGATATAGGAACTTCAATATATAAATCTCTACCCTCTCTTTCAAAGATTGGATTATCTGCAACTCTTACGGCTACGTACAGATCACCCGATTGACCTCCAGCTTTCCATTCTCCCTCACCAGTAAGTCTTACCTTGTCACCATTATCAACCCCGGAAGGTATATTAACGGAAAGAGTTTTGTTCTCCTTCATAGCACCATTGCCTGAGCAAGGCCTACAAGGATTTTTAATAATTTTTCCAGCGCCGTTACATGAAGAGCATGTTTGTTGTATAGAAAAAAATCCTTGTTGCATTCTTACCTGACCAGAGCCACCACAGTTATCACAGTTAGAAGGTGAGCTTCCTTTTTCAGCGCCAGAACCTGAGCACTCGCTACATTCTTTATGTGAAGGAATTTTTATTTTCTTTTGAGCACCAAGGACTGCTTCTTTAAGCGATAACTCAATATTATATTGAAGGTCTTGGCCTCTTTGTGATCTTCTTGAAGACGACCTAGTTCCAAAAACATCGCCGAAGATATCACCGAAGATATCACCAACATTGACATCATTAAAATTTGGACCACCACCGCCCATTCCATCGACACCTGAATGGCCAAATTGATCATAGGCTGATTTCTTTTGAGGATCTGAAAGTACGTCATATGCTTCAGCAGCTTCTTTAAATTTCTCAGCTGCTTCAGGGTTATCCGGGTTTCTGTCCGGATGATACTTCATTGCTTTCTTCTTAAAAGCTTTTTTAAGCTCTGGTTTCGGCGTTCCCTTAGAGACACCTAGTACTTCATAGTAGTCTCTTTTCGACATGAATTACTTATCTTCTTCTTTAACTTCTTCAAACTCAGCATCAACTGTATTATCAGAAGACTCATCAGAAGTTGATTCACCGCCTTGATCTTGATTGGCCTGATCTACATCTTCTTGTGTATAGAGTTTCTGTGTTAGAGGAGTTAAAACATAATTCAGGGCTTGTGTTGCAGTTTCTATACCATCAACTGAATCGTTAGCTATAGCTTCTTCAAGGGCAACAACAGATTTCTCGACCTGTTCCTTTTCATCATCAGAAAGCTTATCACCAGAATCAGTAATAGTTTTTCGAGTTGCATGCACTAACATGTCTGCGTTATTTTTTGTTTTAACAAGCTCTTCAAATTTTTTATCATCCTCGGCATTAGCCTCAGCATCCTGCACCATTTTTTCTATGTCTTCATCTGACAACCCACTTGATGCCTTAATAACGATTGATTGTTCTTTCCCGGTATTTTTATCTTTTGCAGATACATTTAAAATTCCATTAGCATCTAGATCGAATGAAACTTCAATTTGAGGTGTTCCTCTTTGAGCTGGAGGTAAGTCAGTTAAATTAAATTGCCCTAAAGACTTGTTCTGCGATGCCTGGGTTCTTTCCCCTTGAATAACATGAACCGTAACTGCAGTTTGATTGTCTTCTGCTGTTGAAAAAGTTTGAGATTTTTGTGTAGGAATTGTAGTATTTTTTTCAATTAGTGGAGTTGATACTCCTCCAAGTGTTTCAATTCCAAGAGTTAAAGGAGTTACATCCAATAATAAAACATCGGTGGTATCTCCAGAAAGAACAGAGCCTTGAATAGCTGCGCCAACTGCCACCGCCTCATCTGGATTTAGATCCTTTCTTGCTTCTTTACCAAAAAACTCAGCAACTTTCTTTTGAACTAATGGCATTCTTGTTTGACCACCAACAAGTAAAATTTCTGAAATTTCTGATTTAGAGATTTTTGCATCTGAAAGAGCAATTTTTAAAGGCTCTAAACTTCTTTCAACCAAATCTTCAACTAAAGATTCAAGTTTAGCTCTAGTCACTTTGTGAACAAAGTGTTTAGGGCCAGAGCTATCTGCTGTAATGTAAGGTAAGTTAACCTCTGTTTGATCTGCAGATGAGAGCTCAATTTTTGCCTTCTCAGCTGCTTCTTTAAGTCTTTGTAATGCAAGAGGATCACTTTTCAAGTCAAACCCAGACTCTTGTTTAAACTGGTCAACAAAATAATCAATCAATCTTAGATCAAAGTCTTCTCCACCTAAAAATGTATCGCCATTGGTAGATAGAACTTCAAACTGATGCTCGCCATCAACATCAGATATTTCTATAATCGATATGTCAAAGGTTCCTCCTCCAAGATCATATACGGCAACCGTTGAGTCACCTTTATGCTTATCTAAGCCATATGCTAGTGCTGCAGCTGTTGGTTCGTTAATAATTCTTTTAACGTCTAGTCCTGCTATCTTTCCAGCATCTTTTGTTGCTTGCCTCTGAGCATCATTAAAATACGCTGGAACTGTTATTACAGCTTCTTTGACATCATGGCCAAGGTAATCTTCAGCAGTTTTCTTCATCTTTTTAAGAACTTCTGCAGCTACTTGTGGCGGTGCAAGTTTTTTATTTGAAGCTTCTACCCAAGCATCACCATTGTCAGCTTTAATAATTTTATATGGGACCATATCTGCATCTTTTTTAACAACTTTATCGTCAAAAGTTCTACCGATAAGTCTTTTAATTGCGTAAAGAGTATTCTCTGGATTTGTTACAGACTGTCTTTTTGCTGGCATGCCAACAAGAACTTCATCTTTATCTGTATAAGCAATGACTGAAGGAGTTGTTCTGCCACCTTCAGCATTTTCTATTACTTTTTGTTGTTGGCCTTCAATAACCGCAACACAGCTGTTAGTTGTTCCAAGATCTATTCCTATAATTTTTGACATAATTTACCTCTATTTCTAATTCTTAATGACCGTCACTCTTGCCGGTCTTAAGATTCTGTTATGGAGCTCCCAGCCCCTTTGAAAAATATCCCCTACCATTCCGTCTTCTTTATCCTCATTAGGAATAACTGAGACAGCTTCATGTTTTTCGGGATTAAACTGTTCATTATCAGGATAGATAGGTCTCATTCCGAATTTATCAAGAGCAGATTCAAAAGACTTCAAAGTTAATTCAAGACCCTCTCTATCTTCATCTGACGCATCTTCTGATAATTTATCTAAAGCATGCTCAATATTATCAACCACTGGTAATAGCTCATTCAGGAGCTTTTCAACTCCATATTTGTGAGCTTTTTCTACTTCAGATGCTGTTCTTTTAATGGCATTGTCTAAATCAGCAGTTGCTCTTAAGAATGACTTCTCTAAATTTTGATTTTTTTCAAGAAGCTCTTCGTAACTATCGGTTTCAATGCTCTCATCTTGCAAAGGCTCAGAACTTTGATCTAAATCTAGATTATCTTCTTTAGTATCATTTGACATAATTTATCCTCATAGGACGTATATGAGGATACAAATAATTAGTTCAAGAGTTTTTGTGAATTTAGGATTTAATTTTTTTTACGTATAAAACCATGTTGTGATCCACAATTTCATACCCATACTTGCTAGCAATTTCAGACTGTCTTTCTTCAATAATTTCGTCATGAAATTCTATAATTTTTCCTGATTCAATACACACCATGTGATCGTGATGTTCATCTGAAACAATCTCATAAACAGCATGTGCTTCTTCAAAATTATGTTTTATTACGATCCCGGCTGATTCAAATTGAGTAAGAACTCTGTAAATTGTTGCAAGGCCTACATCTTCATCCATCAAGATTAATTCTTTGTAGATGGCTTCAGCGCTAAGATGACCCTTAGCCTCCAAAACTTCTAAAATTTTTATTCTAGGGAGAGTCGCTTTTAATCCAGCTTTTTGTAATTCTTTATTCTTTTTTTGCATTTTCTTAAATTAAATTTGTCTATTAATAATAAGTCACAGACTTAAAAGGTTTTACAAAGTATAATCCATCGTGAATATGAAACAACTTATCAACAAAAAATTAGTTCTTTTGGTAATTTTTGCATTTTTTACCACCTCATGCTCTTACCTGCAGCCATACAAGGTTCCAGTAATGCAAGGAAATATAATTGAAGAAAAAGACATTGCTAAGTTAGAGAAAGGTATGACAAAAAGCCAGGTTGATTTTATATTTGGTAAGGCCGTGATTATGGATCCGTTTCATAATAATCGTTGGGATTATTTTAATTCAATAACTATTGGTGAGCAGATAATCACAGAACAAAAATTATCAATTTTTTTTAATAACGATGGTTTTGTTGATAGCTGGATTATTGAAAAATCTTCTGAAAATTAAGCTTTATTTACCCTTCTTACTTTTGGGTCTTGTGTAAGAGGCCTTAATAACTCAACTCTCTCACCCTCTCTTAGCCTGTATTTGTGTGGGTGTGGTCTAAACATTCCATCTAAAACTTCACTGTTAACAGCAAGAATAATGTCGTGATCAACAGTGCTTATAATGCTTCTTATACTTTCAAAATCAAGAAGTTCAGACACTGTTAGACTTGATGAAACATTAAATTCTAAAAAATATTTATCCGCTTTACCTTGATATGTAAAAAAAACTTTCATTTAACTTTGTTTATAAACGCATCAATTATATTTGATGAAAATGAATCAATTAACGTCTGCGGAGTAATAGCATTAAGTAAAAAAGGTAGTTCAAACTCAGCTTCAAAGCTTATTTTGCATGAATTTAATCCGGTCTCCTTAACGCTCCATTTGCCTTTAAAATAAGTAAATGGTCCATCTAGCTGATTGATAATGATTGAATCATCAGAGAGAGTATTTTCTGAAGTAATGAAATATTCTTTACCTAAAATATTAAATTCAAGTTTACCAATTTCAATAGGGTAATTTTTTTCAATTAAGGATGCTCCAGAACAACCTGGAACAAAATTTTTGTATTCACTGAAATTTAAAATTACATTTAAAGCCTTATCGCTGCTTTCATCAAGTGACTTATTAAAGTTGATATTGCGTATCATCCCTTAAAGTCTAAAAAAATTGCTTATAAAAAATATAGGCAACTGATAAAGGAGCAATAAACTTTACAAAAAATCTCCATAAAAAAAATAAAACTGGGTTTATAGAGCCCATCTCATCCGTGATGAGTGATTTTTTCATAAACCATCCAACAAAAATAGCAATAAACATTCCACCCAATGGAAGAAGTATTTGATTTGTTACAAATTCAATGGAATCAAGAAAGTTCCTTTCGGCTATGATTTGATAGTCAGACCAAATATTAAAACTTAAAGCTGATCCTATCCCAAGAACCCATGCTAAAAATGAAATAATTTGAGCTGATCTTTTTCTTGATAAAATACCTTCTTCTGACATGTATGCTACGCCTGGTTCTAGAAGAGAAATTGATGAGCTTAGAGCAGCGACTGAAAGTAAAATGAAAAACAAAGGACCTATAATTTGACCAAATTGCATTTGATTAAATGCAGATAGCATTGAAACAAAGACAAGGCCTGGGCCGCTATTAGGTTCTAGGCTAAAAGCAAATATAATAGGAAAAATAGCAATACCTGCCAAAATAGCTACCAATGTGTCAAGGGAGGCTACAGTAAAAGAATTGGTTACAATGTTTTGATCTTTAGACATATAAGCTCCATAGGCCATTATTGAGCCCATTCCAAGACCTAAACTAAAAAATGCTTGGCCCATTGCTTGAAGAAGAGTATCGGAAGTAACATTAGAAAAATCAGGAGCGAACAAGAATGTCATGGCCTGACTGAAATCACCATTGATCATTGCGTAAATGACCATAAAGATCATTAGTACGCCGAGCATTGGCATTAATATTTTTACCATCCTACCAATGCCATCTTTAATACCAGCAGATACAATCAATGCGGTAAGCGTCATGAAAATAGTATGCCAAAAAAGAAGATTTAAAGGTGAGGATATAACGGATGAAAACTGATCTGGGGAGCTTATGGCACCAGATGAAGATGCTGCTATAAATATATAATTTAAACAAATACCAGCTATAACACTATAAAAAGATAATATTAATACACCAGCAAATATCCCGCTCCAGCCTACAAAACGCCATAGTGTGCTTTGATTGGAGTCTATTGCAACTCGTCTCATTGCATTAACAGGACTATTACCTGCCCTTCTTCCTATGATAATTTCGCTAATCATAATAGGAAGCCCAATGACTAAAATGCATCCAAGGTATATTAATACAAATGCGCCGCCCCCATTCGTTCCAGCTTTATAAGGAAATCCCCATATATTTCCTAACCCAACAGCTGAACCACTTGCAGCTAATATAAAAGTCCATTTTCCGATCCAGGCACCATGAGATTTAAGTTGTTTTTCTATTTCCATAATATTTATTAAATTAAAGGGTTGCTATAAGGGTTAATCCAATATGCTGATGATAACAAAAAACTGATCGAAACAAGAAGAGAAAGCATTTTTCTAAAATTTTTATATTCATCATCTCTTTTTTTGAAGTCTTCAGTGGATCTTTCAAAGTAATAATAAGATTGAAAAGCAATCATTAGTATTAATAGTGAAAATAAAATGAAACCAAAAAAAGTTAATGCTAATGTTAGACAGCCTATGAGGCTATATACTATTCCCATAGACAGATTGAATCGTTGATTGATCTGGTCATCTCGCCAACCCCATGCCATCCCACCCAAAAATGACAATATAATTGAACCGTAAGCTAATTGAAAATATATAGCAATGACTCCAAAGTTATTTCCAAATATCCAGGGACAAATTGCAAATAATGCAAATGGCAGAAACCCCACATATCCGAAAGTTGATTTTATTTTATTGATGTTCAATTTTTATTTAATATTTTTCTTGCACAAGATATATCTAAGGACATAATAAAGATATGTCTAATGATAAGCCTGCATTAATTGTAAAGAATAAAACTGCATCAAGAAACTATACACTAGGTCAAGCATATCAAGCTGGAATTGTTTTAGAGGGATGGGAAGTTAAATCTCTTAGAGATGGAAAAATTGATGTAAAGAATAGTTATGTAACTTTTAAGAGAGATGAGGCTTGGTTATTTGGTATTAAAATAGACCCTCCAGCATCATTAAAAGATTTCAATGTTGATCCTCTTAGGACAAGAAAATTACTCCTAAAGAAAAAAGAAATTGCAGAATTACAAAAGCTTAAGAATGAGAAAAATCTTACAATTATCATGACATCCATGTATTGGAAAGAAAATCATATAAAGTGCGATATTGCTACTGGTAAAGGAAAGAAAATGCGAGATCAAAGGCAGGATATAAAAAAGAGAGATTGGGAGCGTGATCAAGGAAGAATTCTCAAACAAGCTAAAAAATAATAACCACCCAACAAAAAATTTTAAGTAATACTGTATAATCTTCATCCCTATGGGGGCGAACAGGGTTCGACGTTTCTACTGGACTCCAAAGCGCATGCCAAGATTGTGGTAATTCTTGTAAAACATACTACAAAAAATTTAGTTGCAAATAACGACAACTACGCTTTAGCAGCTTAATGCTAACCGATGCCAGAATTGACTATGGTTTGAAGCATCGGCAAATCACATAGTCCAGCCAAGCTGTGTTGCTTGGACACAGTTTGGTTAAATTAATCAAGCTCGCTTTTACACCCTGCTCCTCGGGTCGTTAAAGTTAAAAAGCCAATTGGGTGAGCTATGCATGTAGAAGTTAGGCTGAAGGATTAGCGGACGCGGGTTCAATTCCCGCCGCCTCCACCATATTTTGCTCGAGCTGAATGCAGGGGTCTAAATTTAAAAATGGGCACTATCCCTGCTATGTTGCAAAGATTCTTTAAATAATATATCTTTACTTCAAAAATTAATCTAAAAAAATAATTATGAAAATCAATAATTTATATATGACGCTTGTAGTGATTCTATATTCTACAAATATTACTGCTGATGGTAATCACGGAGACTTTCAATGTTATTCAAGTGATCCTGAGATGGGTGATTCTGCATATTGGGCTAGCGAAGCTATTGAATCTTTTGCTCAAAATCAATTTGAAGAAGCTATACATATTGTGGATGCATGCTTTGATGTTTTTGCTACAGAAGCGGTAATTATGCAAAAAGAGCTTGATGCAAATAAAGTTAAATACCCACCTATTGGCAGGGTCACCAGAAATGAGAAAGAAAAGATACATAAAAACTATGCTGTTAATGATGTGTCAATGGCTTTATGGGCCAAAGCAAGGTCATTAGAAGAAATAGGTAAAATCAATCTTGCTAAAAATGCATACTCTAAATGCATGTTTCTTGCTCATGGAAGAGCTTGGGATCCTAAGGGGTGGTTTTGGAATCCTGCTGCCGATTGTGTAAATAGAGCTAGAAAGCTTCTAGAATAAATTATTTACATTTTTCTAGACATATCTATCTTAGATCATTAAACTACGGTTCTTTAAAATTTATTAATTATGGCTAACTCAAAACAAGCAAGCAAAAGAGCAAAACAAAATGCACAGACTTACAAGCTAAGGCATGCTCAGAGATCAGTAGTAAGAACAGCTGTAAAAGCAGTTCGTGCAAGTATTGATGAAAACGATGCTGTTAAGGCTAAAGAAAACCTTGTTAAAGCAGAAAAAGTGTTAGATTCCTCAGCTTCAAAAAAAGTTATACATAAAAATGCTGCCGCTAGAACAAAAAGCAGACTATCAAAAGCGGTAAAAAACCTAGGATAATTCCTCTCTTTCTTTTGCAATTACCTCTTCAAGAGATTGAAGAATTTCTTTCGTTCCCTCGCCAGTGGCTGCTGAAATAAAAAATATATCTTCTTTATTTATACCTAATTTTTCTTGAATACTTTTTGATATTGCTTCAACTTCACTTTCTTGCATCAAATCTATTTTATTACAAACTATCCATGAAACTTTTTGGGTCAAATCTTCCTTATACTTACTTAACTCATTCTTAAGTAATTCTATTTGCTCAACTGGATCATTTTCATCTGTTGCAAATAGATCAACAAATATAAGCAATAAACCTGTTCTTGAAATATGCTGAAGAAATTTTATACCTAATCCCGCACCATCTGATGCGCCTTCAATTAATCCAGGAATATCTGCTATGACATAGCTTGAATCTGAACCTTGAATAGTTCCTAGATGAGGCCTCAGTGTTGTAAAGGGATAGCTTCCGATCTTAGGTCTTGCAGAAGAAACTCTATTTAAGAATGTTGATTTTCCTGCATTAGGAAATCCAACCAAACCAACATCAGCAAGAGATTTTAATTCAAGCCTTATATTTCTTATCTCACCCTCAAACCCTAGCGTAAACTTTCTAGGAGATTGATTTGTACTAGATTTAAATCTAGCGTTACCCTGACCCCCATCGCCACCTATAGCTACTGTGTATGATATATCTGAATCGCAGCAGTCGATTAACTCCTCGTTTGAAAAGTCATCGTATATTACGGTTCCTTTAGGAATGTCGATAACCATATCTTCAGCGGCCGCTCCTGATTTATTTTTTCCAGAACCTGGCCTACCATTTTTGGCAATAAAAACCCTTTTATTTTGAAAATCTATTAATGTGTTTTTGTTTTTATTTACTTTAAATACAATATTTCCACCCTTTCCACCATCTCCGCCATCGGGGCCGCCGAAAGGTATGTATTTTTCTCTTCTAAAACTTGATGCGCCGGCGCCACCATTTCCAGCCCTAACTTCGAGAAAGGCCTCGTCTATAAAATTCATGGGGCTTTAAAAAACGTTATGCAGGTATAACGTTGGCAGTTTTTCTACTTTTAGGGCCTTTATAAGTAAATTGAACAACCCCTTCAGCTTTAGCAAATAAAGTATCGTCTTTGCCTATGCCTACATTTATACCAGGATGTGTATTAGTTCCTCTTTGACGAATAAGAATCTCACCAGCCTTAACTGTTTGTCCGCCAAATCTTTTTACGCCAAGTCTTTTGGCGTTGGAATCTCTTCCGTTCTTACTGGAACCACCTGCTTTTTTATGTGCCATTATTTGCTCTCTATTTTAATATCTTTGATTTCAACTTGAGAATGTCTAGCTCTATGGCCTATTTTTCTCATGCTATGCTTTCTTCTTCTAAATCTAAGAACTGATATTTTTTCTGACTTTACGATATCTACAACTTCAGCAGTGACTTTAACATTTGCAAGATAAGGTTGTCCTATCTCGACATTTTCACCATCAACATATAGTAAAACATTATCAAAGGTAACTTTTGAGCCTGGCTCATCCTTTAATAAATCTACAGGTAATTTCATACCTTTTTCTATTTTGTGTTGTTTTCCGCCTGTTTCTATTACTGCATACATATTAATATCTCTAAAGGTGGCAAAATATACGCTTTAATGAAGAATTTATCAATACTTATGTATAATTTTGCTTTAATTAATTTAATACAGGGTTCGGAAGATTAATAATTTAAATAAAGAATTACTACTAGTAAGAAAAGTTCTTAAAAATGAGATCATTGAAGAGGAGATTATTTCTAATCTTTATGACTATATATTTAAATCAAGTGGGAAACAGATAAGGGCTCGCTTATCTTTACTGACCTCTTCTATTGATAGAAGAAAAGGCGTAAAAAGATTAAAATTGGCTGCAGTTATTGAGCTATTACATACTGCTACATTGGTTCATGATGATGTTGTTGACTCATCGGCGGTAAGAAGAGGTAATGCATCTGTGAATAGTATATGGACTAATTCACATAGTGTGCTTATTGGTGATTACATATACTCAAAAGCATTTATGATGATGGTTGGTCTTGATAATATGAAGATTCTTGAAGAGCTTTCAGATGCCACAAATGATATTTCTAAAGGCGAACTGATTCAATTAGACTCAATAAATAATATAAATATAGATCTACCTTACCTTTTAAAAATTAGCTACTTTAAAACAGGAAGACTTTTTGAGGCTGCGGCAAAATCTGGAGCTATATTAGCTGGTGGAACTAGAAGCTATATTAAACATTCTACTAATTTTTCAAAAAATCTTGGCATTTTATTTCAAATTAAAGATGACTTATTGGATTATCAAATAGATAGCTATTCTGGAAAACCAAACTTTCAGGATATTAAGGAAAAAAAAATAACGTATCCTTTTTACTTTGCATATCTAAATGGAAGCTCTGCTGAAAAAAAAGAATTAAAAAAATTCTTAGGTGATGATTCCATAGACAATATAAAACTTTATGAGTTAGTTTTGAAATTAGGTGGATTGGAAGAGACTGAAAATTTAGCTATTAGCTTTATGAAAAAAGCTGAGGTATCTGCATGCTCAATAAAAAATAAAATTGTTAATGATGAGATGTTAAACTTGTTAGATAACTCGCTAAATAGAAAAAAATGACCTTTAGTCCAGAAAATTATTATTCAAAAGAATCCATTATTGAATGTGCTAATGGTAATTTATTTAGTAAGGAGGATGGGAAACTCCCTTCTGACAACATGCTCATGTTTGATCTAATATCCTTAATTAACAATGATGGTGGTCAATTTGGTAAGGGTAAAATTATTGCAGAACTAGATATAAAACCTGATTTATGGTTCTTTGATTGTCATTTTAAAGGTGACCCAGTAATGCCAGGGTGTCTTGGTTTAGATGCAATGTGGCAATTGCTTGGCTTCTTTTTGTTATGGTCAGGATTGCCAGGAGTTGGGAGAGCTCTTGGTGCGGAAAAAATTAAGTTTTTTGGTCAGGTGCTCCCTACAGCAAAAAAAGTAAGATATGAACTAGATATAAAAAGAGTTATTAATAGAGGTGCTGTATTAGGATTGGCAAATGGTAAAATGTTTGTTGATGGTAGAGAAGTATATTCAGCTGAAAATCTTAAAGTAGGCTTATTTAAAGATACGAGTAATTTTTAATGAAAAATGTAGTTGTAACAGGAATAGGTATTAAATCTTGTATTGGTAATACCTATGTTGAAGTTTTGGATAGTTTGCAAAATGGCAAATCAGGCATAGTTGCAAATGATATATACAAGGAAATGAATTTTAGAAGTCATGTATCAGGAAGTATGAATATTGAATTAAAAGGTTTAATAGATAGAAAGCTTTTAAGATTTATGGGTGAAACTGCTGCATACTCCTACCTTGCAGCATTAGATGCAATAGAAATGTCAGGCATATCAGAAGATGCTCTTTCAAATCCTAGGGTTGGTATTGTTGCGGGTTCTGGTGGCGCATCTACAAGAACGCAAACTGTCACCGCAGATATAACAAGAGAAAAAGGGCCTAAGAGAGTTGGCCCATATGCAGTGACAAAAACAATGGGTAGTACTGTTGCTGCAATATTGGGAACAGCATTTAAATTACAAGGTGTTAACTACTCTATCTCCTCTGCATGCTCTACCAGCGCTCATTGTATTGGTCACGGGTCTGATTTAATTAAATCTGGGCAGCAGGATATTGTTATAGTTGGTGGAGGTGAGGATGAGCATTGGAGTTCATCAAGCCTCTTTGATGCCATGGGAGCTCTATCATCCAATTTCAATGAAACACCGGATCTTGCATCTAGGGCTTTTGATAAAAATAGAGATGGTTTTGTTATCTCAGGAGGCGCTGGAATGTTAGTTCTCGAAGAGGAAGAGCATGCAAAAAAAAGAGGTGCAAACATCTTGGCAACTTTATCAGGTTATTTTGCTAATTCTGATGGGTATGACATGGTTGCTCCTTCTGGTGAGGGGGCTGAAAGATGTATGCAAGGTGCATTAAAGTCCTCTGGAGGCTCTGTAGATTATATAAATGCACATGGAACAAGTACTCCAGTTGGAGATTTGGCTGAGCTAGGTGCAATTCAGCGTGTGTTTGGGAGTGATGCGCCAATTATAAGCTCTACAAAATCTATGACAGGACATTCTTTGGGAGCAACAGGTGCACAAGAGGCAATTTATTCAATAATGATGATTAATGAAGGTTTCATCGCTCCATCAATAAATATTACTAATTTAGTAGATGAGGCTAATGGACTTAATATTAATCAGGAAACTCGTGAACAGAAACTTGATAATGTTATGAGTAATTCATTTGGTTTTGGTGGAACTAACGCAACACTTATTCTTTCAAGATATTAGTTAATAAAACTCTTTGAGGGTATTTGATGTATATGGTTTAATTTCATTCAGCCTTCCCTCTTGCATTTTTAACACCCACTCATGATCAGCCAACAGAGCTCTTCCAACTGCAACAAGGTCATATTTTCTAACAGATATATCTTCAATCACTCTTTCAATTCCTGAAACTTCTGCCGGAGCTGTCATGTCAGTAAAGTCTGAGTCTAAACCGACACTTCCAACACTTATTGTTGGTAATTTTGATATTTTTTTAGTCCAATATGCTAAATTATTATTGTTTTCATCAAACTCACTTTCCCAATATCTCCTCATGCTTGAATGTAAATAATCAAGCCCTGAATCAATTGGACCACTAAGCATTCTGGTTAACTCTATGGCATCTCTAGCCAGTCTTGCTGTGTAGTCTTGCTGTTTCCATTGTGAAAACCTAAACCCAACAATAAAGTCCTTGCTGACATTTGCTCTAATGGCTTTAACAATCTCTGAGGCAAACTTAGCTCTTTTTTCGATGCTGCCCCCATAATCGTCAATCCTATGATTTGTTCCTTCCCATAAAAAGTTATCAATAAGATATCCATGTGCGCCGTGAATTTCAATGCCATCAAAACCAATTTCTTCGCATGTTCTTGCATCTTCGGCATATGCATTTATAGTTTCATTTATATCTTTAACTGTCATTGCATGTGCAACATTTTTGCCAGGCCTTGTTAAGCCTGAGGCGGTATGCCCTGGAACTTTTGGATTAGGGCCCATGCCTGGCTTCCTAAACCCGCCACAATGCCATAGCTGCCCTATCACAGCTCCATCATTTGCCTTAATGCCATTAACTAGAGCTTTCCATGCGTCTTTAGAAGAATCGCTATCAAGCCTTGGAACATTTGGGTAAGCGCTTGATGCGTCATGGCTTACCTCTATTCCTTCGGTAATGATAAGACCAACCTTTGCTCTTGCCCTTCTTTCATAGTAATCAATTACATCTTGTGTTGGCACGCCTCCTGGAGACATGTTTCTTGTCATTGGAGCCATTACAATTCGATTTCTTAATTCAGTTTTATTAAGAGTGTATTTATCAAACAACACTTTAGTCCTCCTCTTCAAATTTTGATTTTACCCATGGATAAACATCTGGCATATCTTTAGAAACTTTATTAGGAAAAACTGCATTACGCTTTTCTAAAAAAGACATAACTCCTTCGATAGCATCAGTTGAAGCGCCTCTTGATTGAATAACCTTACTATCAATAATATGCGCTTCCTCGGGAGAAGGATATGATGAAAGCGACCACATCATTTGACGTGTAGTTGCTATTGAAACAGGTGATGAATTAATAATTATCTTGTTAGCTATATTCAGTGTTTTTGGTATTAGGTCATTAGGATTAGTTAAGTATGATATTAATCCTGTTTTATGTGCATCATCTGGTAGGACCTTCTCTCCTGAATATGACCACTCTAATGCTTTTGATATTCCAACTATTTTTGGAAGAAACCAGCTTGAGCAAGCGTCTGGAGCAATTCCTCTTCTAGCAAATGGAAAGCTAAAACTTGCATTCGTTGAGGCTATCCTTATATCGGCTGCTAGTTGCAGCGTCGCTCCAACTCCTACAGCAGGGCCATTGCATGCAATGAGTATAGGTTTGAGGCTGTTTAACATTCTTAATGTCAATATTCCTCCTGAGTCTCTATTAAAATCTTCTGAATAAGATTTAGTATTATCAAACTCAGCATTAAAGGTATTTTTTCCTGCAGAAAGGTCAGCTCCAGAACAAAATGCTCTTCCTGCTCCGGTTATAACAATAACTTTAATATGATCATCAGCATCACAGTGATCTAAAACAGTTATAAAATCTTTAAGCATTGATTGATTAAAAGCATTAAGCTTTTTAGGCCTATTTAATGTAATAAGCGCAACTGAGTTGCTTTCCTCAAAAAGAAGAGTTGATAGATTCAATTATTGATTTCCTTAAAAAGGAATATCATCATCGGTTAAGCCCGAGCCTGAATCGCCCTCAGAAGGGAATGGAGATTCAGATTGATTATTGTTCATAGGAGATTCAGATTGAGTATTTCTTGAACCAAGCATTGTTAATTCATTTCCTACTATCTCGGTTGTCCATCTATCTGCACCAGATTTATCTTGCCATTTTCTTGTTTGTAACTTTCCTTCAATATATATGCTAGATCCTTTGTCTAAATATTTTTCAACTATCTCTGCTAGCTTTCCAAAAAAAACAACCCTATGCCACTCTGTCTTATCACGCATCTCACCACTTTCTTTATCTTTCCATGATTCGGTAGTTGCTATTGATAGATTGGCAACAGCTGACTGTGTTGCTGTATATCTCATTTCAGGCTTTTGACCTAAATTTCCAACTAAAATAACTTTATTTACGCCTCTACTCATAATAACCTCTTATAATATTCTATGAAGTTTAACTCAAATTAATTTTTTCATCACGGATTATTTCTTCTTATGGACAATATTTACATTAAAGGTGCTAGAACTCATAATTTAAAGAATATAAGCCTAGAAATACCTCGTAACAAAATAGTAGTAATTACAGGGTTATCTGGTTCCGGAAAATCTTCTCTTGCTTTTGATACTCTTTATGCAGAAGGGCAAAGAAGGTACGTAGAATCACTATCAACTTATGCTAGGCAGTTCTTATCGATGATGGAAAAACCAGATGTTGATCAAATTGAAGGTTTATCGCCTGCAATTTCGATAGAGCAGAAAGCAACCTCTCATAACCCAAGGTCAACCGTTGGGACTGTAACGGAAATATATGACTATCTAAGACTTTTATATGCGAGAGTTGGAACGCCGATTTGTCCTGATCATAATGAAGAATTAAAGGCAAAAACAGTTAGCGAAATCTGTAACGATATTTTTAAAATGGCAGATGGTGCAAAGCTAATGGTTTTAGCTCCCCTAGTGAGAGGAAAGAAAGGCGAGCATAATTCTGTATATGAAGAGCTTAGAAAAGCTGGTTATGTAAGAGTAAAGGTAAATGGAGTTGTGTACCCTATTGAAGAATTTCCGGAGCTTGAAAAAAATAAAAAGCATGATATTTCAGCAGTTATTGACAGGGTGGTTTTAAAAAAAACAGAAGAGGGTCGATCTAGGCTGTCAGAATCAATAGAAACATCCTTGTTTTTATCAGACGGATTGGTTGAAATTGAAGAAATAGACAATGAACAAAATATACAATTATTTTCATCTAATTTTTCTTGTTCAAAGTGTGGTTATAGTATTCCGGAACTAGAGCCTAGAATGTTTTCATTCAATAATCCCTATGGTGCTTGTGAGAAATGTGATGGCTTGGGGGTCATACAATATTTCAATGAAAAAAGATTGATACAAGATGAAGATGTATCCATAAGCAATGGAGCAATAAAAGGCTGGACAAGAAGAAATAGATTCTATTTCTATCAACTTAAGTGCCTAAGTAGTCATTTTAATTTTAGCCTAACAACCGCATGGAAAGATTATCCTGATGAAATTAAAAAAATAATTCTTTGGGGCTCTAAAGATAAAGTAGATTTTTCTCATAGGTTTAGAAGTGGAAGTAAGATAGTTAGAAAACATAAATTTGAAGGAATTATTCCAAGCACAGAAAGAAGATTCAAAGAAACTGATTCAGAATATATAAGAGAAGAATTATCAAAACTAATGTCTAAAAGTTCATGTAATGTTTGTAATGGATCTAGGTTAAACAGAATTTCAAGAAATGTTTTTATTAATAAGACTCCAATTGGTTCTATTACATCTTTAAGAATAAATGATGCTGCTAAATTTATTGAAAATATGAACTTAAAAGGGTCTGAGTTAAAAATTGCTGAGAAAATTTTAAAAGAGATTTCCGATAGACTAACTTTCCTTGAAGATGTTGGATTGAGTTACCTGACCTTAGAAAGAAGTGCAGAAAGTTTATCAGGAGGAGAGGCTCAGCGAATTAGGTTAGCAAGTCAAATTGGATCTGGCTTAGTTGGTGTGACATACGTTCTAGATGAGCCGTCAATTGGACTTCATCAACGAGATAATGAAAAGCTTATTAAAACATTAAATAATCTTAAAGATCTAGGCAATACGGTTATAGTTGTAGAGCATGATGAGGAAGCTATTAGATGTGCAGATCATATAATTGATATAGGCCCTGGTGCAGGTAAACATGGTGGCGAGATATGTGCAGAAGGTTCGCTTGAAGACATACTTAACAATCCAAACTCCATAACTGCAAAATATCTTTCTGGTGAGAGGCAAATAGTCATTCCAAAAAAGAGAAAGCCATGCTCAGAAAAATTTATTACTATAGTTAATTCTAATGAGAACAATCTTCAGAATGTTTCAGCAAGTATCCCAGTAGGTTTATTTACATGCATAACTGGTGTTTCTGGTTCTGGTAAGTCATCTCTTATTAACCAAACCCTTCTTCCGCTTAGTTCATTTATGCTTAATAAATCAAAGCTAACCAAAGAAATTAAATGCGAAAAAGTTGAAGGACTGGAGCATCTTGATAAGGTGATTAATATTGATCAATCTCCAATTGGCAGAACGCCAAGGTCTAATCCAGCAACTTATACTGGGTTGTTTTCTCACATTAGAGATTTGCTCTCTCAGACTGTTGAGGCTAGATCTAGAGGTTATAAGCCTGGAAGATTTAGTTTTAATGTAAAAGGTGGGAGATGTGAGGCCTGTCAAGGTGATGGTATGACGAAGGTTGAAATGCACTTTTTAGCAGATGTTTATGTAAAGTGTGATGTTTGTAATGGTGATAGATATAACGAACAAACATTAGAAGTAAAATTTAAAGAAAAAAACATAAGTGATATTTTAAATATGACAGTAGAGGAAGCTCTTGATTTTTTTGATGCTCACCCCGCTATAAAGAAAAAGTTAGTAACCCTAAATGATGTCGGTCTTGGGTATATTACTCTCGGGCAATCTGCAATAACACTTTCAGGAGGCGAGGCTCAAAGAATTAAGCTTGCTAAAGAGCTATCTAAACGCAGCACTGGTAAGACTTTATTTATTTTAGACGAGCCAACAACGGGACTTCATTTTGCAGATATTGAGTTATTGATGAATGTACTAAATAGACTTAAAGAACAAGGAAATACAATTGTTGTAATTGAACATAACCTAGATGTTGTAAAAACAGCTGATTGGATTATTGATTTAGGTCCAGAAGGAGGAAGTGAGGGTGGAACAATTGTTGCTGAGGGGACTCCAGAGGATGTCTCAAATAAAAAAGGCTCCTATACTGGAGCCTTTTTAAAAGATATTTTAAAAAATTAAGCTGCTGAACCTTCTTTTAAATCATCACTGTTTTCGACAACTGTTTCAGTGTTTCGATCTACAAGCTCAATATAGGCCATATCTGCTTTATCGCCTGGTCTAAATCCAGCTTTAATTATTCTGGTATAGCCACCTTTTCTATCTTTTGAATTAACAGAAATGGTAGTAAATAGCTTTGCAACAGCGGCATCTGAACGAAGTTTGCTGAATACATGTCTTCTATTTGCAACAGTATCTGTTTTACCCATAGTAATTAAAGGCTCTACAAATTTTCTTAGTTCTTTAGCTTTGGGTAGAGTTGTTCTAATAATATCTTGCTCTATAAGCGCAATAGAAAGATTCTTTAACAGAGCTTTTCTGTGAGATGAGTTTCTATTAAGTTTTCTTCCTGCTTTTCTATGTCTCATTTTTTATCCTAGTGGTGGCCAATTTTCTACAGTCATACCTAATGAAAGATTTTTAGAAGCTAATACGTCTTTAATTTCATTAAGTGATTTTTTGCCAAGATTTGGTGTTTTTAATAAATCAAATTCTGATCTATGAATAAGATCTCCTATTAAGAAAATACTTTCAGCTTTTAAACAGTTTGTTGATCTTACTGTTAATTCAAGCTCTTCAATAGATCTAAGCAATAGAGGATCAAAATCATTTTGATCTTTCTTGGCTTCCTGCTCAGCAATTGCATCTAGATCTACAAAAGCACTTAGTTGTTGCTGAAATATAGTAGCTGCATGCTCTATAGCCATTTTTGGATCTACAGTACCGTCAGTCTCAAGCTCAATTAGTAGTTTGTCCAAGTCCGTTCTTTTCTCGAATCTTGCATTATCTACAGTATATGAAACTCTTTTTACAGGGCTGTAAGATGCATCAACTTTTAGTCCACCTACAATTCTATCCTCATCATCTCTCAAGTCAGCAGGCTCATAACCTCTCCCTGTTTTAACAGTAAGGGTCATTTTTAAATTAACTTTGTCAATAATTGATGCTACATGAAAGTCTTGATCAACCAATTCAACATTACCAGGAACTTCAAAAGAAGAAGCTAGGACATCGCATGGGCCTGTTACATCTAAAACTATTTCAGCTGTATCACCTTCGATAACCTTTACAGGCATTTCTTTGATATTAAGTAGGATATCAATTACGTCCTCTCTAACACCTTCAATTGTGCTGTACTCATGAGTTATTCCGTCTATAACAACATCTGTTACTGCAGCTCCAGGCATAGATGAAAGTAGAACTCTTCTTAGTGCATTACCAAGAGTATGTCCAAAACCTCTCTCAAGTGGTTCTAATGTAACTTTTGACAAAGTAGATGAAGTATCATCAACTTGAATTTCTGTTGGGACTAGTAAGTCGATTACTGATGTTTGCATAATTATATCCGCCTTAATTACTTATTTTGAGTAAAGCTCAATAATAAGATTTTCGTTAATTTCTGTTCCTAAATCTGCTCTATCTGGAGCTGATTTAAATACTCCTTTTAAATTCTTGTCGTCAACCTCAACCCAATCGCATTCTTCTCTTGTTGCTGCAATCTTAAGAGCAGATGCTATTCTTAGATGTGCTTTTTTAGCCTCTCTAACCTCAATCTCATCACCATCTTGAACTTGATATGAAGGTATGTTTACAACTTGGCCATTTACCTTAAAAGCTTTATGTGAAACCATTTGTCTAGCTTCAGCTCTTGTACACCCAAAACCCATTCTATAAATAACATTATCAAGCCTTGTTTCTAAAAGGGATAGAAGGTTTTCACCTGTATTACCTTTCTGAGAAGCAGCTTTTTTGTAGTAATTTCTAAACTGTTTTTCTAGAACGCCGTACATTCTTCTAACTTTCTGTTTCTCTCTTAGCTGTAATCCATAATCTGAAAGCCTACCACGTCTAGCACCCTGTGCTGCACCTGGAGGTGAATCCATATTACATTTAGATTCAATTGCTCTTACTCCACTTTTCAAGAACAAATCTGTTCCCTCTCTTCGTGAAAGCCTTAGTGATGGTCCTCTATATCTTGCCATTTACTTCTCCGTTAAACTCTTCTTTTTTTAGATGGTCTGCAGCCATTATGGGGTAATGGTGTTACATCCGTGATGCTTTTAATCTTTAAACCACATGCATTCAAAGATCTGATAGCGGATTCTCTTCCTCCGCCAGGACCTTTAACTTTTACATCTAAATTTATCATTCCAAACTCTTTAGCAGCTGTTCCAGCTTTATCTGCTGCTATCTGTGCTGCAAAAGGAGTGCTCTTTCTAGAGCCTTTAAACCCCGAGCCTCCAGAAGTAGCCCAACATATTGTATTGCCCTGTTTATCTGTGATAGTTACTATTGTATTGTTGAAAGATGAATGTATGTGCGCAACACCATCAGTTACAATTTTCTTAGATTTTTTACCTTTTACTGCCATTTAATTAACCTCTCATTGGTTTTTTAGCGCCTTTTCTTGTTCTTGCGTTAGTTTTAGTTCTCTGACCTCTTGTTGGGAGCTTTCTTCTATGCCTAACACCTCTGTAGGATTTTAAATCCATCAATCTTTTTATATTTGTGCTGATTTCTCTTCTTAAATCACCCTCAACTATTACTTTAGCTATAGAGCCTCTTATTAGCTCAATTTCATCCTCAGTTAAGTCAGATACTTTCCTAGTAAAATCTATCTTTAGATCTTTGCATATGGTTTGTGCAGAAGTTCTGCCAATACCAAATATATGTGTAAGAGAAATCTCTACATGTTTGTTTTCTGGAATATTTACGCCTGCTATCCTTGCCATAACTTAACCTTGCCTTTGTTTATGTTTTTTGTCTGTTTTACAGATTACAAATAAGACACCATTTCGTCTCACTATTTTGCAATTTCTGCATATTTTTTTTACTGATGCTTTAACTTTCATATTATCTTTTGTAGTTTTTTAGGTTTGCTTTTTTCATTAATGACGCGTATTGACCTGACATTAAATGAGATTGTACTTGTGCCATGAAGTCCATAAGAACAACAACAATAATTAAAACTGATGTTCCTCCAAAATAGAATGATACTCCAGCAAAATTTATCAGAGCTAGTGGCAATAAGCATATTAGAGTTAAATAGATGGCTCCAAAAACGGTTAATCTTGCAAGAACAGCATCTATATAGTTTGCAGTTTGTTCTCCAGGTCTTATTCCAGCAATGTACGCACCTGATCTCTTGAGGTTATCGGATACCTCTTTTGTATTAAAGGTTAAAGCTAGCCAGATAAAGCAAAAGGATATAATCAATGTAGCAAATACAAGGATATACAACGGCTGTCCTGGATTTAATGCTAATGAAATACTTTGTAAGAATCCTAATGAGTCGCTTTGACCAAACCAAGTTGACAATGAAGCTGGAAATAAAAGGAATGTACTAGCAAAAATAGCTGGAATAACACCTGCCATATTAACTTTGAAAGGAAGATGGCTAGTTTGAGCTTGCATCATTCTTCTGCCTTGCTGTCTTTGTGCGTAATTAACTGTGATTCTTCTTTGCCCTCTTTCTATGAATACAACGATAGCAATTACAACCATTGCTAATAGGCCTATGCCAATTAATAACAAGATATTTAGATCTCCTTGTCTTGATTGTTCTAGAGCTTGTCCAATAGCTCCAGGAATACCAGTTAAAATACTTGTTGCAATAATAATAGATATTCCATTACCTATACCTCTTTCGGAGACTTGCTCACCAAGCCACATAAGAAAAACTGTTCCAGCTACAACAGAAAATACTGCTGAAATAAAGAATGATGTGCCTGGAGCGAAGGCTAGGCCACTTGCTGATAGTGTTACTGCAAGAGCTGAGGCTTGAATAAATGCAAGTAATACAGTTCCATATCTTGTGTACTGAGTAATTTTATTTCGTCCCGCCTGACCATCTTTCTTAAGCTCAATTAAATAAGGAATTGAGTTTGAAAATAGCTGCATGATAATTGCAGCAGATATATATGGAATTACGTTAAGAGCAAAAATACTCATTCTTTCTAAAGCACCACCTGAGAACATATTAAACATATCAAGAATCGTTCCCTGATTCTGTTCAAATAACTGTGCTAGTCTGTCAGGATCAATTCCCGGAATTGGAATGTGTGTACCAATTCTATAGACAACAATAGCCATGAAGACAAACCTAAGTCTTTTCCAGAGATCGCTCATTCCTGTTCCTTGATCTGCCATAATTATCCTTTAACAGATCCTCCAGCCTTCTCAATTGAAGCTTTTGCTCCTTTGGTAACTTTTATTCCTTCAATATTCATTTTTGAAGTTACTTCAAAATCACCAAAAATCTTTACTTTCTTTACTGCCTTTCCAATAACTTTACTTTCTTTAAGAGTATCGATATTTACTGTTTCCATTCCGTTAATTGTTTTTAGATTAACTTCCTTTAGATTATTATTTTTTCTTGATGAAAAACCAAATTTTGGCAGCCTTTGTTGTAAAGGCATTTGTCCACCCTCAAAACCTGGTCTTACATTTCCTCCGGATCTAGATTTTTGACCCTTATGACCCCTTCCAGCAGTCTTACCAGTCCCTGAGCCAATACCTCTTCCAACTCTCTTTCTATTTTTAGAGGTGCTTTCATCCGATATTGTATTAAGGGCTAAAGTTTTATTTTCAGTTTCGCTCATCTTATTATTCCTGAATTTCTATCATGTCTGATATTTTGTTAATCAATCCTCTATTGCTAGGTGTATCAATTACAGTTACTGTTTGATTTAGTTTTTTGAATCCCAGGCCTTTTATGCATAACTTATGCCTTTTCATTCTTCCAATGCCGCTCTTGATTAATTTAATATTTATAGTTTTAGCTTTACTCATGATATTTTCTCTACTTTAATACCTCTTCTACTAGCAACTGTTTCAGGGGATTCCATTGCGCTTAAAGCATTAATGGTAGCTCTTACTACATTGACAGGATTGGTAGATCCATAACATTTTGCCAATACGTTCTGCACTCCAGCAAGCTCAAGAACAGCCCTCATAGCTCCACCAGCAATAATACCAGTACCTTCGGATGCTGGTTGCATGTAAACATTAGCAGATCCGTGCTTGGCTTTGATTGGGTACCATATAGTAGTGTTGTTTAGTTCAACTTCAACCATACTTCTTCTAGCATTTTCCATTGCTTTTTGGATTGCTATAGGCACTTCTTTTGCCTTACCTCTTCCAAAACCAACTCGACCATTACCATCGCCAACCACTGTTAATGCGGTAAAGCCAAAAATTCTTCCACCTTTTACAACTTTAGCTACTCTGTTAACTTGAACTAACTTTTCTTCTAAAGCGTCTTGCTGTTGATTATTTGTATTGTTTCTATTGTCTTTCATAATATTTTTTAATTAAAACTCCAATCCAGCATCTCTTGCTGAATCTGCAAGCGCTTTTATACGACCGTGATATTTGTAACCAGATCTATCAAAAACAACCTTTGTTACGCCATTTTCTAAAGCCCTTTCTGCAACCTTCTTTCCTACAGCCTCTGCAGCTTTTACATTATTAGATTTTTCATCTATATCTTTTTCAACAGTTGATGCTGAAGCAATTACAGTAGTACCTAAACTATCAAATATCTGAGCATAGAAATGCTGAGATGATCTAAAAACTGAAAGCCTAGGTGATGATTGATGCCTAATCTTCATTCTTGTTTTTTTTGCTCTTCTTAATCTTGAAAGATTTTTAATGCTCATTACGCACCTCCTGCAGCTTTTTTAGCTTCTTTTCTTCTGATAGTCTCGTCAGCATATTTCACACCTTTTCCTTTATAAGGTTCTGGAGGTCTAAATGCTCTAATTTCTGCGGCAGCCTGACCTAATGCTTGTTTGTTATAGCTTTTTAAAACAACCTCAGTTTGAGATGGTGTTTCCACACTAACCTCTTCAGGAAGTTGATACTTAACGGGATGAGAAAAACCCAACGTTAATTCAAGCAACTTACCAGATGCTTTTGCTCTATAACCAACACCTTTTAGTTCAAGTTTTTTTTCAAAACCAACAGAAACACCAATTACCATATTGTTAATAAGTGCCCTTGAAGTTCCTCCAAGTGCAGTTGATTGTTGTGATTTTTCATCGTATTTTACATTAGCAATACTTTCATCAAGCTCCACTGAGATTGAATCTGATAGCTCTAATGACATTTCTCCAAGCTTTCCTTTAACACTAACAATGTTAGAGTCAATCGAAAGCGAAACACCTTCAGGAATAGAAATTGGATTTTTTGCAACTCTAGACATTTAAAATACCTCGCATAGAATTTCGCCGCCAATATTTTTTGTCTTAGCATCTTTATCTGTCATAAGCCCTTGGTTGGTAGAGACTATAAAAGATCCCAGACCATTTTTAACCTGCTTCAAGTCTGAAGAGGCCGAGTACTTTCTCAAGCTTGGCTTGCTAACTCTTGAAATATTTTTTATCACTGGCTTCTCGTTATGATACTTAAGAGCAATTTTAATTATTGGCTTTCCTTCACTATCTGTTTTTTCACAGCCTTTAAGGTAGCCTTCATTAACTAATACATTAACTAGTTCATGTTTTAATTTTGAGTAAGGTGCATCTACATGAACTTTTCCACGCATAAGCCCGTTACGTATTCTTGTTAAACAATCTGAAATGGGATCTTGAAAACTCATATTATTACCAACTTGATTTTACTAAACCTGGAATGTCGCCTCTCATTGCTGCTTCTCTGAGCTTAATTCTGCTTAGCCCAAATTTTCTATATACAGCGTGAGGTCTTCCAGTTACCTGACATCTTCTAACTACTCTTGAGGGACTTGCATTTCTTGGAAGTTGTTGAAACTTCTTGTATGCCTCATATCTCTCTTCGCTGGGCAAGTTAAGGTCTGAAAAAATTGCTTTTAGCGATGCTCTTTTTTCTGCATATCTTGCAACAGTCTTTATCCTCTTTGTTTTTCTTGCGATCATTGATTTTTTAGCCATAAATTTATACCTATTTTTTAAATGGGAATTCTAAAACTTC
>CAJQGY010000004.1 GCA_905478015.1 uncultured SAR86 cluster bacterium | reverse complement strand
CTAATTTTTAACCTTCTATCACTATTCTTTAAATCTTCCCATAATATTTTCGAATGCGAAAGCATTGATGGGATAACATTAGAACCCCCAATATTATTTTGTTCCATATGCGTAATTGCTTCGGTCACTCCATCCCTGCTATTACAGATTAGCACCATGTCACATCCAGCAGATAAAGATAAATTCACTCTCTCTGCATAAGAATATTCACCAGCACCCTTCATGGTTAAATCATCGCTAAAAACAACTCCTTTAAAACCAATCCTATTTCTTAATATTTCTTTTATCCAAAATGGAGAAAAGCCTGCGCTTAATGCATCAACTTCAGGAAAAAGTATGTGAGCGCACATAATTCCACCAATATCATCCTTTAGATCCATGAATGGAATAAGATCATGTTTTATCAACTCATCCAAACTTCTTTTATCTTGAGGCTGCAATAAATGGCTGTCTTCAAAAATACCTCCATGACCTGGAAAATGCTTTCCAGTTGCTTGCATTCCTGCTTCATTCATTCCAGAAATAAACTCTTTAGCAATTGAAGAGACATGTGAAGGTATATCCGAAAAGGATCTGTTTCCTATGATGCTGCTAGTATTTCTATCCACATCAAGAACGGGTGCAAAACTAATATCAATTCCAACGGCTATTAGCTCAGCTGCCATTAACCATCCAACCTCTTTAAAAATATTTATATTGCTATTGCTATTGCTATTGCTAGCTGCATAATCACTTAATACTTGCATTGAAGGTAGCTTAGTAAATCCACTCTTGAACCTTTGGACTCTGCCCCCTTCCTGATCTACTGAAATTAAAATATCTCTTTTTATACCTTTAATTTCAGAACATAAATCAAAAATTTGCTCTTTAGAATGAAAATTTCTTTCAAATAGTATTAAGCCTCCTACCTGATTATTATTTATTAACTCGATATCAGCATGTGAGAGACTAGTTCCTTGTATGTCAATCATTAAACGTCCGCAGGAATTATTCATTTTGGCTGCAATATATGTACTTTAAATATTATTAAGTTTCTTAATAAGCGTCTCATTAATTAATGGTTTTAATTCGATGCTAGATAGATTTTCTTCTAATTGTTTTTGTTTAGATGCTCCTAAAATTACCGTTGAAACATTTTTATTTAATAGGCACCATACAATGGCAAGTTTGGAAGGGTTTAAATTATGCTCATTGGCAATTTGAATATAATTAGATACTCTTTCCATCCTCTCTTTGCCTCTGTCAGAATCAATCATGTGCTTTTTAAGCCATTCATAGCCTTTTAAAGAAGCTCTAGAGCCGTCAGGTATTCCATCAAGATATTTTCCAGTCAATGCTCCAGATGCTAAAGGTGACCATGTTGTAGATCCCATTCCATGCTTTAAAAATAGATCATTATATTCAACTTCAAACCTATCTCTATCAAGTAGGTTGTATTGAGGTTGTTCCATTGAAGGTGGGGTTAAGTTATTATCTTTTGCAAATTTATAAGCTTCTTCAATTTCATGTGCTGCCCATTCTGATGTACCCCAATACAAGACCTTTCCTTGAACAATGAGATTATGCATAGCCCAGACCGTTTCTCCAATTGGTGTGTCTGGATCAGCTCTATGGCAAAAATAAAGATCAAGATAGTCAACCTTAAGTCTGTTTAATGCCTGGTGACAGGCTTCTGTAATATGCTTTCTACTTAGACCCATTTGAGTAGGTGTTGGATTATCATAGGCACCAAAAAATACTTTGGAAGAAACACAGTATGAATCTCTTGGTCTTTGAAGTTTTTTCAAAGCATCGCCCATAACTATCTCAGACATTCCTCTTTCGTACCCTTCAGCATTATCAAAAAAATTAATTCCTGCATCAAGACATGTACCAAACATTTTTTCTGCAAGTGACGTATCAATCTGTTTATTAAAAGTAACCCAAGATCCAAAAGATAGTTCTGATATCTTAAGGCCAGAATTCCCAAGCTTTCTATATTCCATTACTAATCAGCCTCTTTTGAGGTATAAATTGCATAGATCAAAATTGCACTAAAGATGATCTCACTTCCAATCATATCAACGGCAAATGGTGCGCCATGAATAACAGTTGAAAGAGTTCTAAATAATGCTGTTAATAGCATTATTAAGACTGGTGGATAAAACCAATGTGTATTATTTTTATAAATTCCATAAAAAATCATCAAAGCTGATGAAATAAAGTAACTCCCAAGATCTCCAACTTGAGAACTAAGGCCAAGACCTGATGATAAGACCATACCAAAATTTTCTGCCATAATTCCTGGTTGTAGAACCCAAAAAATGCCGATTATTAAAAAAATTACTGCAGGTATTGATGATAAAAACTTAGTTAGTAAAGACATGAACTATTTCTCCCATTAGTTAATATATTTAAATATATCATTAGGTAAAAAAATTTGATACTTAGCAAATAAGTGTTGAATGAATGCCTTATAAAGATTGATTATTTTTGAAGTAAATAGCCGCTTTATAAAGTATTGGGGTCATTAATAACCAAGGCAGCTGGGTTTGAAAGTTAATCCCTCTTCCATTTAATTCAAAAATAATAGGATTAAACCATGGTCCAGTCGGTGCTAATGGGGCCCATGATAAAGTTTTGCCTGAAGATAACTGATCAAAATATAAAAAAACTTCTACAAATAAATTTTGAGCAATGCACCATATTAATAAGATGGAAAAGGAATGCCATGACCATTTTGATAAATCATATCCAGATAATCTAGATGACAATATTAACCCTCCAAGACTTATTGTCCCTGCATCGGCCATTGAATTTAATATCCAATTTATATGCATTGGAATAAATGTATTTAGAACATCAGATCTTCTAATATCAACTGAATCTCCAAAAGCAAGGCCATATGAAAACCATATTTCCCATCCAACCGCACAAGCAAAAAATGAAAATAAATAAATCCTTATCCAATAAGGCTCTAAGTTGTTCTTTTTATGTTGATAAATAAGGATGAGTATTGGTACGAATGCACTTATATAAACTATAGATATAACCCTTAACTCAATCAGAGACATTATTTAACAGGGTTGACTTCCTTAATCATTATTTTTTATAAGTCCTGATATTTTATCAATAAGGCCGCTTAACTCCGGTTTGTTTTCCGATATCTCTTCAATAGTTAATCCATGAAGCTCATGAGGAAAAACTAACCAGC
Source organism: uncultured SAR86 cluster bacterium (assembly GCA_905478015.1). Classification (GTDB taxonomy): domain Bacteria; phylum Pseudomonadota; class Gammaproteobacteria; order Magnimaribacterales; family D2472; genus CAJQGY01. The sequence continues at coordinate 10,705 of CAJQGY010000004.1, read as the reverse complement.
TATCAGTTTCATGAATATAAAAATCAGGCTTTCTTTCAGTTTTATTTTTAGAAGGTTTAAAGTATGGTGTTGCAATTTTTATCTCTGGAGTATTTTTCTTGCATGCTTTCTTAATATCTTCAACGATTTGATGGATAGATAAACCAGTATCAAAAACATCATCAACAATTAAAAGAGAGTTTTCTGATTCTATTTTTTTAATAACGTAGCTTAGGCCATGAACTTGAACTGTCTTTTCTCTTTTAGCAATACCAGAATAGGAGGACGTTCTAATTGCAATATGATCAGAATCAATTCCTAAAACATCTAAAAACTCCTGTACAGCAATTCCAATGGGTGCGCCACCTCTCCAAACTCCAACAATGTAGTCTGGTCTGTAACCACTTTCATAGACCTGCCAAGCTAATTTAAAAGAATCTTTAAGCAGCTCGTCTGCTTGAATAAAAGTTTTTTTCATTGATTTAATAAAAGGTTTGAGACTATGCCAATGATATTAACATAGTCTCATATTAAGAAGAATCAGTCTTAAAGCTAACTTAGAACTCTCTTCTGAGTCTAATCATAATTTGACGCGGTGGGATATATTCTAGGCCCGTTGCAGCAACTCCAAATACATCTGTCATGCTTGAATTAACTCCACCTTCATCTGCAATATTAAGTAGCATGAAGTCTATGCCAGTGTTTTTGCCGACAAAATCAATGCTAGTTGTTAAATTAAATAGGTTATATGCCTTTATAGAATCTACAGATGGATTATTTGAAACTCTTTGCTCAAACTCACCTCTTCTTACATATTGAAAAGAAGTAGTAAGCTCATTGCCCGATACTAATTCAGTCACATATGTTAAATTTATATCTGCAGTAAATTCAGGGCTTTTTGCTAGTTTATTGCCTTTAACATCCTCTCTTAGACCGTATCTTAAATCCTCTTGACCAAAGAAATATTGATAAGCATCAACATTATCTAAAACCTCATAACTTGAAGTTACTTCTGAATTTAAAAATGCTAAATTCATATCCATGGTTAAAGAGTCTGAAAATAAAGCAGTTAACTCAACCTCAAGACCTGACATTTCAGACTGAGGTATGTTGGCAACTCCTCCTCTGTATGGGTCTGGGTCTGTTGCCTGGAACTGTAAATTTTCATAATCATATGTAAATAGAGCAATGTTAGCTCTAGCTCTCCCTTCTAAAAGGTCTGTTTTAAGTCCGACTTCAATAGCTTTGATGCTTTCACTCTCATAAGTAGGGAAGACCATAGCTGGAGCAACAGGTCTTTCAGCAACAAGATCCTCTGCCTCTGTAAAACCAAATGTTAGGTTGCTTCCTCCTGGTTTAAAGCCTCTTGAAAAAGAAATATAAGCCATAGCATCACTTGATATATCAAACTCTCCTACAATTTTTCCTGTCATCTTGTCTGATGTACCTTTGGCCTGGAAAGTTTCAACATTAAAGAAATTTGTTACATCTGTTTTAAAAGTATCCTCTGAATATCTTAAACCTGATACTAGCCTTAGATCTTCACTAAAACTATATGTTGTTTGTGCATATATTGAATATGATTCTCTGCTTGGAAAAGCGTCTGTAACAAAGTCCCATTCTGCATCAAATACAGCAAACCTACCCGGTATACCATAGTCATGCTCATAACAAGAGCCAGATACAGCTAAAGGACTTGAACATTCATAAGCAATCTGACCATCATTATTATTATCTCTGTAGCCTCTTATATGATTTTCTATATCATGCTGCATATAAAATGCTCCAACTGTCCAATCAAGCGCTCCTAAAATTGGTTCATTTGAAACTAAATTAATCTCCAGGGTTTTTGTTTCGACAATTGATGTTTCTGGAGTAAATTCTGCTCTTTGATATGTTGCATCTTCGCCTAAACCTGGGATTACTCTAACCAAATCTCCGAAATTATGCCTATCATTATCTCTTGTTACAGAAATATCATCATCCTGAATACTCGCCATAACTTTTAGATTTGCAAAACCTAGATCATTCTCATAAATAGCTCCAAGAACTAATGATGTTAGCTCGTGGTTAGATATTGTATCCTGTGATAACTTTCTAGCATCGCCAGATGTATCATCAATACCTCTGATTGCTGAACCATTTCTGTCCACTTCAAAATATTGACCAAAAACTCTAAGTGAAGAAATATCTGTTAACTCATAAAACCAGTCACTTCTAATGCTTATATTATTTGCATCATCAAGGTCTTGCCCTGTGACTAAATTTTCAGTAAAACCATCCCTTTTAGTCGCTGAGAAGGAAAAACGAGTTGCTAGTTTATCACTCAAGGGAATATTGCTTGCTGATCTAAATTTTGTAAGACCGTAATCACCGAGGGTTATGTCCGATTTATTTGAATAGCCTTCAACAGAAGGCTTTTTACTAATGACGTTTATTGCTCCACCAGTAGAGTTCTGACCAAAAAGGGTTCCCTGTGGTCCTCTCAAGACTTCAATTCGTTCAACATCAATAAAATCAGTTTGAAGTGAAAATGGAGAGGCTATAAATATGCCATCCATATGAAACGCAACTGAGGGAGCTGCAATAGCATTCTGATTTGTTTCATTTCCAACTCCTCGGATTGAAATAACAGTTTTATATCCTTCATTTTTTGCAACGGTAACTCCAGGAACTATTGCACTTATATCAACAAAAGAATTAATATTTTTTGCATCAAGATCGTCTTCTGTAATAGCTGTAACTGATTGAGATATATCTTGAACGCTTTCGCTTCTTTTTTCTGCAGTAACAATCACATCTTCAATTACTGATGCTTTTGTATAAGGCACTAGAAATAATGTTAAAAAAAGGATTGATGAGATAAAGAATTTTTCGATGTAAAGAGATGTTTTCATTGGTTTCCCCATAATAAAATTGTAATTAAAAATTCGAAGCCGTGATTCTATCACAGCTTTATTATTTAACATGCAATCTATATGCCAAAAAAGTATAAATTCTTTGTTTTAAGTAGCCAATTAGTTTAAATTGTAGATTAATTAATTCTCTACACATCTATGAAACTAATTTTAGAAAGAATTTTTGATCTTCAAGAAAATAATACAAATATAAAACAAGAGTTTTTAGCTGGTTTTACAACGTTTATTACTATGGCTTATATTATTTTTGTTAACCCTCAAATGATGTCTGCAAGTGGAATGGATCATGGAGCAAGTTTTGTAGGAACATGTATAGCTGCAGCATTGGCATGCTTTGTAATGGGTTTTTATTCAAACTGGCCAGTAGCACTTGCACCAGGAATGGGCCTTAATGCATTCTTTACGTACACCGTTGTTGGTGAAATGGGTTATTCATGGGAAGTTGCACTCGGAGCAGTTTTTTTAGCAGGTATTTTATTTGTAATAATGAGTGTAACGCCATTGAGAAGATGGATGCTTGATAGTATTCCTTTGAATCTCAGAATAGCTATGGGTTCTGGAGTTGGTCTTTTTATAGGTTTTATAGGACTAAAAAGTGGAGGAATTATTGTTGCAAATGAAGCAACATTTGTAAGTTTAGGTAATTTTTTACAAATTGAAACTTTTTTGTCTGCATTTGGCTTTTTACTTATATCTGTCTTGGCAACAAGAAAGATTTCTGGAGCTATTATTATTGGAGTGCTTATTGTTACTCTGCTTGGTCTTTTATTAAATATTGTTGAATATCAAGGGTTGGTTTCATACCCACCAAGCGTTGCTCCAATTTTCTTAAAATTAGATATTTTAGGAGCCCTAGATTTGGCAATGATAAGTGTAATAATTTCATTTTTATTTGTTAACCTTTTTGATACGGCAGGTACGCTTTTAGGTGTTGCTCATAGAGCAAAATTAGTTGATCAAAATGGAAATATTAAAAATTTTGACAAGGCTTTAAAAGCAGACAGTACTTCAAGCGTTGCTGGATCATTTTTTGGTTGTGCTCCTGTTACCAGCTATGTTGAGAGCTCAGCTGGGGTTGAGGCAGGAGGAAGAACAGGTTTGACTGCGGTTGTTGTAGGTTTTCTATTTTTAGTTGCCATTTTCTTCTCCCCTTTAGCTGCTATTGTTCCTGCTTATGCTACAGCTGGAGCGCTACTATATGTTGCAATTTTAATGTTAAGTGGCATGGAGAAATTAGACTGGTCAGATACAACAGAGCTGCTACCAGCATTGATAATGGTAATAATGATTCCGCTTACTTTTTCTATAGCTAATGGAATTGCTTTGGGTTTTATATCTTATGTTGTAATGAAGTTATTTGTTGGGGATGTGAAAAAAATATCTTCGGGAGCTTGGTTCTTAGCAATAATTTTTATGGCTAAATTTGTATTTCTTCCTTAGGCATATTTATTTTAAAGTGCTGTTTAGATAAGCTTTCCATGCGACCTGCTGAAGAAATATTTTATCTTTATCAGAGACTCTATTTAAGTAATTATAAGAAAGCCCTTCTGGTGAAGTTTTTGTAATAACAGCAAACACTGTAGCTGCGCCAAGGTATGTTCCAAGCATTCCTGGGTGAGTTCCGTCTGGGTGGTGAAGTTCAATACTGGGGTTTTCTTTGTATGCAATCTCAAAAGCCTCTCCAACAGGTATAACGGAAGAGCCACTTCTATTAGCGGCTTCATAATATGTTTTTGCTATTCTTTCTATGAGATTTTCTTTATATCTTTTATCTGCTTTGGTGTAAGCATGTGTCATATAAAGTGCTGTTTTTATTCCTTGTGCCTGGGCTTTGGAACTTAAAGAGTAAGCGGTATCTGAAAATTTCTTTCTTGATTTTGAGGTCATTACCTCTCCGCTCCCACCTTGCATAATCAAAAGATCAATTTGCTGATCTAACTGAAGATTTTTATGATTCAAAAGGTGATCTACATTATGATTATGAAGCCTAGAACCCCCAATAGTAGCTGACTTTGTTGTAATCTCATTATCATTATAGTGCTCAACAAGCATCCTTTTTACATGATTATGGATACTATCATTATAGTAAAGATAACTATTTCCAATAAATAAAATCCTTTTAGGATGGCTGTCTGCAACTAATACTGTTGAAGAAATTAAGAGGGTTAAAAGAAATACTGCTTTTAATTTTAGGGTATACATATTAATTATGATGACTCAAGTTGGATATTTCTCTCCTCTGCAGCCTTCCAGTCTCTAGGAAGAATTCTTGATACCACTAAGAAACTTATTAGAGCAGGTATGAAAACAAGATGGGTAACGGTCATAGCCATTCTCATTGCATCTAATTCATTGTAATCAGCCTTAAATACATCTATCAACCATCCTGCAAAAGTTGGACCTCCTCCAAGTGCAACCATATTCAAAATAAAGAAAAATAATGCTGTTGACATAGCTCTCATATTTATTGGAGCAAGTGTTTGTGCAATTGCAAAACTTGGTCCTAGATATATTCCAATGAATAATAAATAAACTGTTGAAAGTATTAGGTTTGCTTCAACAGACTGAACCCAATAACTCCATACTCCTAAAGGGAAACATATTGACATAGCTATAGCAGGAAGCCATCCATATGCTCTAATAGTTTTTGCACCCCATTTGTCAGCAAGCTTTGCACCAAAAAAAGCACCGCCTGCATATGTTGTTCCATTCATAATTCCGAGCAAAATAACCATTGTTTTGAAGTCAAAAGATGGATCTAAAGCAATAAGAAATTTAGTCTGAAACGCAGAAGAAGCATATGAAACAAAAGAACCAAACGCTATACCAAAACACATGGCCCACCAGGCAGGTATTTTTAACAAAGATTTAAGAGATTCATTAAAAGGGAGTTTTTTAATTACAGTCGCGCCATCAAGCTCCTGGGCACCTCTTACTGGCTCTTTTAAAGTTAACTTTACAATCCCGGCTAGTGCTATTCCTGTAATGCCTAGAAAAATAAATATTCTTCTCCAATCCACATCTCCACCAGAACCCATCAAAGATGCTGTTGCAAAATAAGCAGCCATAATTCCAAATGGAATACCCATAGCATAAAAACCAAGAGCTCCTGCCCTTTCTTCTTTTGGATACATGTCTGAAATAATTGAATGAGACGGAGGGCTTCCACCAGCTTCTCCAATTCCAACACCCATTCTTGCTAACCCTATTTGCCAAAAATTAGATGCCATTCCTGTTAAAGCAGTGAAACCGCTCCAGGTTGCTAAAGCTATAGATAAAATATTAACTCGACTATAGCGATCGGCGAGCCATGCAATAGGAATTGCTATCACTGTATAGAACAACGCAAAAGCAAAGCCGATAAGTAAGCCCAGTTGAGTATTGGTAAGATCAAGATCTGCTTGGATGAATGGGGCTAGTATTCCTACAATTTGTCGATCAATAAAGTTGAATCCATAAACAACTGTTAAAAGAACTAAAGCGAAAGATCTATAGCTCTTACTAGGCAAGTTATTTTTACTCATACGAATTAAAAAGTTGTTACATTAACAAAAGTGTAACACCATTATATAAATTACTTTTGAGGGTTTATTAGATATTTTTTACCAGTTGCTTGTTTTGCATACTCTCTAATTATTTCAGGTTGAAGCACTTCCTCAAAAGAAATTTCTTGAACGTAGTTACTAGCAAAAGTAGTTGTTATCTCTCTTGCAACTCTCGCTCTCATTTCTTGAAATCTCTCCATACCAATTTTTCCGATCATTGGTGTGAGCAACCAACCGCCAAGACCCCATGACATCCCAAATGCTCTTTTTAGGACAGTTGGAGACTGATCTAACCCGCCATATATATATACCTGTTTATATGTATCTGAACCGTATCTGCTATATTCCTTAGCTGTTTTATTTGCTGCAATTTCCATAGCAGCTAATATTTGACCAGGTAGCTCACCATTATTGCCTCCACCAGTAGCATCAAAACCGAGAGTAGCTCCTGTTTCTACTAATGCATTCACTAAAGTCTTCATGAAATCTGGATCGCTTGTATTACAGATGTATTCAGCACCAAGATCTTTTAAAATATCAACTTGCTCTTGCTTCCTAACAATATTTACCAAAGGAATTCCATCATCTTTACATATCTTCACCAGCATTTGACCTAAATTAGATGCTGCGGCTGTGTGAACTAGGGCGGTATGATTTTCCATTTTCATAGTTTCAACAAAAGCTAATGCAGTTAATGGGTTTACGAATGATGAAGCAGCTTGTTGTGAAGTTGTGCCGTCATTCATAACCAAGCAACTAGCAGCTGGTACGCATCTATATTGAGAATACATGGCTCCACCTGCAAGGCCAACAGTTTTACCAATAAGGTCTTTAGCATTTACTCCTGCATCTACAATAACTCCTGCGCCCTCATTACCAACAGGCATAGATTCATCTAGTCTAGGTTTTAAAGTATTCATAAAAGCTGGATGGACTGGCATTTTTGCCACAGTCTCATCACCAGAGCCTGTTACATTAATATTTTGTACGTCTGCTGCAAAACTAAGCAAAAGACCAAGATCTGAAGGGTTGATAGGAGATGCTTGGACCTCTATAAGAACCTCATCGTCGCCTGGAACTGGTTTATCAACTTTTGCGATAGAGATTTCAATATTCCCTTCACTTGTTGCTTTTGATCTTATTTCTTTTGAATATTGTTCTGACATAACTTTCCCCTTATTAATATGAAATTCGTATTTATGAAACAATATAGACTAAGGAATGATAATAGCAAGTAGACAATTAAATCATACTAGTATATAAAATCATACTATGAATAAAATTGATTGTCCCATTACTAATTCACTTAAGCTTATTGGCGGTAAATGGAAAATTGCTATTACATATAATTTGAGAAAAGGCCCAATAAGATTCGGTGAGCTTAAAAAAGTTCTCGCACCAATTACTCAGCAAATGCTTACAAAGCAGTTACGTGAAATGGAAAGAGATCAATTGGTAATAAGAAAAGTCTACGAGGTTGTTCCTCCTAAAGTTGAATATTCTCTAACTGAATTTGGTTTATCTTTAGGGCCAATATTGGATTCTTGGTGTAAATGGGGAACAGACAATCAAGATGTGATGCAGAATATCTTTGATAATCGATAATTTCTAAATATTCCTTTTAGGGCCGGGAAAAAATCTATTAGTACTTTGCTGATACTCTGCGTACCCTTCTCTTTTGATTAAAGAAAAGTGTTCTGATGGAATAGCACCAGTGGTATAAACTAAAGTTATATACATCATTCTAGACGCATATATCATTCCAATACCCACAAGAACCCAAAGAATATTGCTTAATTCACCATTAAGAAAAGATATTTCCATTGCTCCAAGTCCTAAAAAAGATGGTATTGCTAATACTATAATGCCATTCCAAACCATCCACTCTGCAAAGTAATTTGGATGACGACAGTACTTCCATAAACCAATATTACAAACTTGATTATACTTTTTTGCTTTTTTCATACTCCGTAAAAAAAGTAATTTTTGAAAATCAGCAACAGACTCAAAAATAAGAGCTAATAACCAAATGCCCATTCCAATAAATTCAAGTAAAACAAAAGACTCGTTGGTGTTAGAAGCCGTTATTAATATTGGGAGGGCTAAAAATGATGCATTTGCCATACCTTGTGAGATTGCATCAACTTGAAGTGCAAATTGTGTATTGCTTTTGCCTTCTTCCTTCCAAACAATCCTTTGATATTGATATCTCGGAAATTCTCTTTCAAGATAGCCTGCTTGCCACAATTTAAGCGCGCCAAAGCCCATACGAAGTCCAACTAAAATTACCATAGAAGAAATTAATGCTGATCTTAGCCAATATCCATCGCTATAGAGAAAGCTTATAGTTCCCAATAAAACAAGACCCCATGGCCAGCCTATATCTACATAACTCATCCGACCTGTCTTCCAAATTGGAATACATACAACAAAGGTAAATAAAGTTAATTGCCCCAAGGCATTAATTAACCCAATATTTAAAAATTTCTGCGTACTTAAAACAAGTATTAATCCTAATAGATATGGAAATAATGGGCGAAGATAATTCATTAAATTGTTTGTTGTATAATTTCCAAAAATTATAAGCTTGATAGATAAATAAAACTAATTTTTAAGGGCTATAGATGAATAATAATGACGTCATAAAATTTTTAAACTCCTGGAAAGATGGAGTTATTGGTATTGGTAATAAATTCATAGAAGATGCTAATTATATTGATGAAGCAAAATTATTTTTGGATCGTCATTATGCATTTGATAATGCGAAAGTATTATTTAAACCAACTTTTACTAAAGAGGTTATTTTTAGAAACGACAAAGAAAGCGCCCTTTCTTATTTTATAAATGGTGATATTGCTGAGGATAATGGATTTGCTATTAAGCCTTGGAAGAGTATTGACGCCTTAGATATTAATTTTATGCTTGAAGAAAAAGTTTCAGTTGTGATGGGTGTTTTGAACCTGAAACCTTATCATAAGGGTTTAGACACAAAGATAGCTTTCACATTTGTTTTAGATACTTTTAATGGAGATATAAAAATTAAAGCTCATCATTCATCACCCATTAGCAACTAATTTCTTTTACTTAGAAATCTCCATATTTTATTTGCTACATTGGATCCTAGAAATGGCCTTGCTAACTTATAAATAATGCCAGGTATTACATAGCTATCTCCTTTAAGCGATGCTCTTTCAGTTTCCATTACAACTTTATTAACATCTATCCACATCCATGAAGGTATTTTTCTTTCAAGATGATTAAGGCCAGCTTTTTTATGAATATCTGTTCTGACATACCCGGGTAAAGATACAGTGACTGTTATGTTTTTTAACTCAGCATTAAGAGATCTGCCATATGCATAAATAGCTGCTTTAGCACTGGAATAAATTGATGATTTTGGCATTGGAGTTACTGCACCTATGCTTGAAATTATTACTACGCGGCTATTATTTTGTGCAGATAATTTTGGTATGAACTTTTGAATTAGATCAATTACGCCACCACACATTAAATAATAAGCATCACTCTTCTCTTGATCAGAGTATGTCTCAGCTTTTCCGTTAGTAGCTACGCCAGAGCAAGCAATTAATAAATTAGGAGTATCCACCTCATCATAAAGCTTAGAGATTGAATCTTTTTTTGTTAGGTCATAGATAAAGTTTTTAACATTTGGACTGTTAAGTTTTTTAATAGCATCAAAGGATCTTCCTTTGTCATTAGAGACAATTTGAACGTGCCAACCTTTTTTAATTAGGTGCTCTGCATAGGCAAAGCCTATTCCTGACGACCCTCCGGTAATTAAAGCAACTTTATTAATAACTAATACTCCTTCGTGCCATAGATAAAACCATTTTATTTATCTGGTGATTCTTTAAGAGCAATACTTTTTTCAGAGTCTTTAAATGCATCATCAATCGCCTTAAATCTCTTTTGTATTTCTGATCGATAGTTTGGATGAGTGAAAATATATAACTCTCCATTATTAAGGGCTTCAACTACTCGCTTACCAACAATTGAAACCTCTATTCCATTATCTATCATTTTTTTAGTTTTCCTGCGGAAGCTGTTGCTGCTCTCTGATCCAGATATCTCAGATTTGTACTCTTTTGGCCTATTTCTTTCTGAATCATATATGCGCGTCTTCACAAAAGCAGGACATAAAACAGAAACATTAATATTTTGAGATGTCAGTTCCTCGGCCCAGCTTTCTGATAAAGCAACTACTGCTGCTTTGGTTGCATTGTAGGCGCCCCCATGGAGAAA
>CAJQGY010000003.1 GCA_905478015.1 uncultured SAR86 cluster bacterium | reverse complement strand
CTGTTTAGAATCCCATAATATAAAAATAGACCAACTCAAAGATGCAATTAATAACCATCTAAAAAAAACTACCATAGCTAGATCAGATGTTAAAAAACAGGTTCAACCAACCCTAGGTTTTCAAAGAGTACTTCAGCGATCAGTATTTCATATTCAATCTCAAGGTAAGGGTGTTGTAAAGCCAATAAATGTCTTAGTTGCTATCTTTTCAGAGAAAGAATGTCATTCTGTTTTTCTTTTAAATAAAAATGGGTTGTCTAGATTGGATGTTGTTTCCTATTTATCTCATGGACCAAAGGACGTAAAAAAATCTATAGATGATGTTAATCAAGATTCAGAAGAAGGGGTTAAAAAATCCAAACCAGAGTCTGATTATCTTATTAATTTAAATAATTTAGCTAAAGAAAATAAAATTGATTCTTTGATTGGTAGGAGTACAGAAGTTCAAAGAATGATACAAATTTTATCAAGAAGGACAAAAAATAACCCGCTACTTGTTGGTGAGTCGGGTGTAGGTAAGACAGCTATTGCTGAAGGAATTGCATGTTTAATTAATGATGGGAATATTCCTGAGATAATTAAAGACACAACTGTTTATTCTCTAGATATTGCAGCCTTAATTGCTGGTACTAAATATAGAGGCGATTTTGAAAAAAGGTTAAAAGCTGTGATTTCATTTCTTAAGAAACAAAATAAACCGATTCTATTTATAGATGAAATTCATACAATCATTGGTGCAGGATCAGCATCTGGTGGCTCCATGGATGTCTCTAATTTGCTTAAACCAGCCTTAGCAAGAGGTGAAATAAGGTGTATTGGTTCAACAACTTTTCAAGAATACAGAGGTATCTTTAATCAAAATCAAGCCCTATCTAGAAGGTTCCAAAAAATTGATGTAAATGAACCTAGTTATGATGAATGTGTTGAAATAATTACTGGTTTAAAACCGATTTATGAATCCTATCATAATGTTGTGTTTTCTAATGAATCAATTAAGTGCGCAATAGAGCTTTCATCAAAATACATGAATGATAGATTTCTTCCTGACAAAGCTATTGATGTAATTGATGAAACTGGTTCCATGCTTAATATTGAAAGAAAAAATAAAAAGAGAATTAAAGTCAGTCAAGCCCATATTGAAAAAACAATTTCTAAAATAACTAAGATACCCGAGCAAAGCATTACTGCTGCTGATAAGAAAAGCTTAAAAGCTTTGGAAGAAAATCTTAAAAGGGTAATTTTTGGTCAAGATCATGCAGTAGAAACGCTTTCTAATGCTATTAAGCTCTCTAGGGTAGGGTTGAGGGATGATAATAAAACAATTGGATCATTCTTGTTTACGGGTCCAACTGGTGTTGGTAAAACAGAGATCACAAAACAGCTTTCTGAAATACTTGGCATTGATCTTATTAGATTTGATATGAGTGAATACATGGAAAGACATACTGTATCTAGGCTTATAGGAGCTCCCCCTGGATATGTTGGATTTGATCAAGGCGGGCTACTTACAGAAGCTATTGTCAAATCACCAAATGCTGTTCTATTGCTCGATGAAATTGAAAAAGCCCATCCTGATATATTTAATATCCTGTTACAGGTTATGGATGCAGGAGTTTTAACTGATAATAACGGTAGAAAAGCTGATTTTAGAAATATTATAGTAGTTATGACAACTAATATAGGAGCTGAGCTTTTAGCAAAAAGGAATATTGGTTTTAATCAAGATTCGAATGAAACTGATGCAATGGGATCTCTTAATAAACTATTTTCACCAGAATTTAGAAATAGATTAGATGAAATAATTCAATTTGATTATTTAGACAAAAAAGTTATTTTATCCATCGTTGATAAATTTTTAATCAAACTACAGGCTCAATTAGATAAACGAAATGTTGAGATAAATGTATCATCTAAGGTAATTAATTGGATTGCAGAGAATGGATATGATAAAGAGATGGGGGCTAGACCAATGGAAAGATTCATATCAAAAAACATCAAAAAGCCACTAGTTGATAAACTGTTATTTGGTTCTTTGAAATCTGGTGGAGTTATAAAGCTTGATATAGAAAAGGGTGGTTTGGTATTTAAAGAGGTTAAAAAGACAGTAAAGGCTTAAATTACCTTCCTCTAAATGTAATACGCCCTTTGGTAAGATCATAAGGACTCATTTCTACCTTAACCTTATCCCCAGTTAATATCCTTATGTAGTGCTTCCTCATTTTTCCGGATATATGAGCCTCAATAATATGGTCATTTTCCAATTTTACTTTAAATGTGGTATTCGGGAGAGTTTCAATAACTTCTCCTTCAAATTCTAGATTATCTTCTTTTGACATTCGGCTATTTTAAACTAAATTAAGAGTAATAGGTGACTCATATAGCTATATAATCAATATATAAATTTTAATAGGTAATAAAAAATGATAATTAATCCAGGTGAAATAAATTTAGATGAAGCTTTAAGTATATGTAAAGAGGCTCTTAAAAAAGGTCGTGATTTGAATTTAATGCCTCTTACAGTAACTGTAGTGGATGTTGCAGGCGTTGTTAGAGCTACTTTGTCAGAACAAGGCTCAGGGTTGATAAGGTCAGATATAGCATATGCTAAAGCATGGACATGTCTAGCTTTCAATGTTTCATCAAATACCTTAAGAGATGTCTTTGAGGGCCAGCCTAGATTAGCGCCAGCTGTATCCGGAATGCAAACAATGGCAGGGGGCAAACTTGTTCCAACACCTGGAGGAATGCTTATCCAAAAAGATGGTAAAAATATTGGAGCGGTTGGTGTAACCGGAGATGTGTCTGATCAAGATGAAATTTGCGCTATTGCTGGCATTGAAGCATCTAATTTAACCCCAGGACATAAATCTAAATAGTTTTTATAGAAAACACTCAATAGATATTTAGATACATCATTAATTGGTAATATTTAATATTAATTTGAGAATACATGGTTCACTAGAGCTATAATTTAAGAATCGTCATTGAGTGGAATTTTATTAATCTACAGAACAATTAACTGAAAGGAGAAATTAATGTCAGATAACATTCCAGTATATATGGTGGTTAATTTAACCATCCTCGATAAAGATGAATATAGAATCTATGAAAAGGGTTTCTTTGCATTTCTTCAAAAACAC
>CAJQGY010000002.1 GCA_905478015.1 uncultured SAR86 cluster bacterium | reverse complement strand
ACTTGAGCCCCTTGAGAAGCCATAGTCATTGCTGCTAAAGAGCAGGTAATCATATTAGAGAGTTCAATTACTTTAATACCTGCCAAAGGCTGGGATGCGGATGGTTTGCTCATAGTGCCAGTTCCAAAAATATATCTTTTCATATTAGCATAGTAGACATGCTCAAACAGTCTCTTGAAAACTTTCAAAAAAGTATTTCATAAAATATTAATGATAAGATAAATATATGAAGATATTAAAAGAAGAAGTCCTGTTTAATTGTTCAGCAAAAGATCTTTGGACGATACTATCAGACGTATCAAGATCAGATTGGGTTCCTTCAATTGAATCAATATCTTTGACTGGCAACCTTAGATCTTTTGAAATGGATGGCATAGGGAGCGTTACTGAAGAAATTCTATTAAATGATGATCAAAATATGACTCTTCAGTATTCTGCAATTAAGACGCCTTCCAAAATCGATCATCATTTGGCCACAATGCAAATCTCTTCAGCGGGCGAAGGCCAAGCTACTTTGCTATGGACGACTGAGATTGACCCTGAGATATTTGCAGATGGAGTTCATCATGGCATGCTCATTTCAATAGAGGGCATTAAAAAAGTTATAGAATCTTAGAACCAACAAATCAATGAATTGCCTAGTTTGCTCAAGCCAAGATATTAGCTCATTCGAAACATCAAATGACTCCAAGAAGCATTGGTCTTGTAATCATTGTGAAGCGAAGTTTTTAGACCCAATCCACTATCTTAGCTCGAATAGCGAACAGGAAAGATATAGAGAACATAATAATGTTATACATGATGAGGGGTATCGAAAATTCCTTTCAAAGGTAGCAGATCCTCTTGAAAAGCACTTAAATAAAAATGATTCAGGATTAGACTATGGTTGTGGGCACGGCCCAGCTCTTGCAGATATTATGGAAAAAAAAGGGTTTCAAATAGATCTTTATGATCCTTATTTTTATCCAAACAAAAAAGTCTTTAATAATAAATATGAATTCATAACTTGCACCGAAGCAGCAGAGCACTTTTACAATCCTTTAGCTGAATTTAATAAAATGAATGAGATATTAAACAAGGGAGGCATTTTAGCTGTAATGACCTCCTTGTATGATGATTCAATAGACTTTGAAAGTTGGTATTACAGAAGAGACCCAACACATGTAATATTTTATAAAGAAAAAACTTTCAACATTATTGCCAAGCAAAGAAATTGGGATTATTGGTTAGAAGATAAAAATGTTATTTTTTTAAAAAAGTAATATTAAAATAAATTTAGCAACTGAATATTTTTAACTAGACTGTAGTAAAGTAATAAAGATTTATAATTATAAAAGGGGAAAAACTATGTTCAATCACATTATGCTTGGGGCAACAGATATAGAAGCATCTAAGAAATTTTACGACGCAACGCTCGGCGTCTTAGGAGCAAAGCCTGGATTTAAACATATAGGTCACGGCGGGGTTGTTAGATACATGTACTTTTTAGAAGGAGGAGTAACATTTTTAATTACTGAGCCTCTTGATGGCAATCCAGCATCTCATGGAAATGGAGCAACAATAGGATTTAAGGCTAAAGATGGTGAAACGATTAATAAGTGGCATAAAGTTGGCGAGGAAAATGGAGGAGTGACCTGTGAAGATCCTCCAGGGGTCAGAGAGGGCGGTGGAATAAAAGCCTACCTTGGCTATTTAAGAGATCCATCAAATAATAAAATTTGCACAATGTGTAATATAAAATCTTGATTAAATATTTTTCAATAGCACTTTTACTAATTATTATTGGTGCTGGTTTTATTTATGGGCCTAATTTAATTAGGCTTAACAATATGTTGAATTTATACA
Organism: uncultured SAR86 cluster bacterium; assembly: GCA_905478015.1. Classification (GTDB taxonomy): domain Bacteria; phylum Pseudomonadota; class Gammaproteobacteria; order Magnimaribacterales; family D2472; genus CAJQGY01. The sequence goes on along the minus strand of CAJQGY010000002.1, from coordinate 4,602 downwards.
ATGAAGACAAAATTTCATACAACTTCATAAATATGAAGGAGATATTTAATTATACAAGCCCTATTAAAGCCTCTGAAAAGCCACACACTTTTGAGACTGCAAAGTTTGATTTGCCTGAAAGCTTTATCGATCCAGAAGGACTGGATAGAAACTTACAAGATGCGCTTATGCACTTCAACACAGATGGCTTGATTGTTCTAAAAGATGGAGTCATGCTCTATGAAAACTATTGGAATGATAACAATATATCTAGTCAACATATTTCTTGGTCTGTAGCTAAATCATTTTTATCAGCCCTCATTGGAATTGCCTTGAATGACGGTCTAATAGATAGCATTGATGATCCAATAACAAAGTATCTTGATGATTTTTATGGCACTGGATACGAAGGAGTTTCGATAAAAGATTTATTGCAGATGTCATCAGGAGTTAAGTTTAATGAGGATTATGGAGACCCCGAATCAGATATAAATAAGTTTGGAGAAGCCGTGGCCTTAGGCACTCCATTTAGAAAGTTTGCCAAAACTCTAGAAAGAGAAAGAGAGCCTGGAACATATAATCATTATGTAAGCATAGACTCGCAAATGCTGGGCATGCTAATAATGGAAGTCACGGGAAAACCTCTAGAAGATTACTTATATGAAAAAATATGGAATCAAATCGGAATGGAGAGTGAAGCATATTACTTAACAGATTCTGTTGGCGATGCTATGGCGCTTGGGGGCCTGAATGCAACTCTCCGCGACTATGCAAAGTTCGGTCAGTTATATCTTAATAAAGGTTTCTGGGAAGGGAATCAGGTTGTTCCTAGTGAATGGGTTAAAGCATCTCACTATCTAGACGCTCCGCATGTTCAGCCAATGGCTGGGGAGCTATCAGCCAATACCTGGGGCTATGGATACCAGTGGTGGGTTCCAGGATTTCCTATTACAGACTACACAGCAGCTGGAGTATATAATCAATATATCTATATTGACCCAGTTACAAATGTTGTTATAGCTAAGACCTCATCAAACCACAGATTTACCTCTGAAAGACAAGAGTCAAAAGATACTCATATTGCAATGTTCAGAGAAATAGCAAGAACTGCAAATAATATTGAAGAAAATTAAAATAATAAGCAGCCTAATGGAGAGAAAATAATGGAAAAAAAATATACAAATTTTAAAGACTTTTATCCTTACTACATATCAGAACATAGTCATAAAACTACGAAACTACTCCACTTCATTGGAACTACTTTCTCGTTATATTTTTTACTAAACTTTTTTTTATCTTTTGAAATTAAGTTTATTTTTTATAGTTTAATAAGTGGATATGGATTTGCATGGGTCGCTCATTTCTTTATTGAAAAGAATAAACCAGCAACATTCACATATCCCTTCTATAGTTTTATTGCTGACCATGTGATGTACATAGAAATCATTAGAGGGAAGCATAGAATTTTATAAACTATGGAAATTTATCAAATAGTCATTCTCTCAATATTTCTTTCCCTAGTTTTAGCAGAAATATTATTTACTAATTTTTTTAACAAAAATGGCCAAAGAACAAAAGATGGAGTTGTAGAGTTCTTTAGTTTTTTTCAAGTTTTATTTTTTGCACAACCTTTAGCCTTTGCTTTGGCATACGGACTAACCGATATCTTTGCGCCAAGCACCAAAGGTTTAATTTCAGAGTGGAGTGTTTTTGCCATAATAGGACTTCTATTAATTTTTGATGATCTTGCTCAATACCTTTGGCACAGATTATGTCATTCAGTACCAATTTTATATAACCTCCATAGACCCCACCATGATCCAGAATATCTTTCTATAAGAGTGGTTTATAGAAATGGGCTTTTTTATTATCTTTTAATGCCAGGGCTTTGGTTTGCTGGAATATTATTTTATATGGGCTCAGGAGCCATATATTTCTTTTATATAGTTATAAAACAAGTAGTTATCTTTGGAGCACATACAGATCTTAGATGGGATAAAAAGCTTTATAAAATAAAATGGATGCATCCAATAATGTGGGTACTGGAGAGAACGATATCCACGCCTTCAACGCATTGGGCTCATCACGGCAAACATGCATCTGATGAAAATACACACTACAAAGGAAATTATGGAAACCTGTTGTTTATTTGGGATATGATTTTTGGCACTGCAAAAATAACAAGAAAGTATCCAAAAGAAATTGGGGTAGAAAACTTATTTGATGCACCAGCTACCTACCAACTTTTATGGCCAATCTTTAAAGCGCCTGGTTCTAATAAACAATCTGACTGACTTGAATATAAAACCTGACCCAGTCTTTTGGAAGAATCCTCCATGGGGAAACGGCAAAGAAAAATATAGATTAGGCCTAAGTCCAATTCATAAAGACGAATGGTTAAATAGACAGATTGGATCAGAGCTAAAGAAGTATAAAAAAAACTTAATAGATTGCTCATACAGCCAAGTAATTGCTTCGACTAGTGACTCAAGTGAAGCACAAAATATTTTAAACAAAACCTTTAAAGTAACTAATCAGTCTTACCCTGATTTAATAGCTGACATGAGTCTAACAGTTCAAGATGACCTTTGTTTAATTAGATCAGATGGTCAACAAGAGCTTATAGCAGCTAGCGTCTGCTCACCTAGCTATTGGGATGTGCAATCAAAGATAGGAAAGCCTCTTCATGAAATACATCAGCCCGTAACAACTTTAAATAAAAAAATTGGAAGTAGAATTTCTCAATTTATAAGACAGGCTCCAGTTATGAAACCATTTGCAAGGCAGAATTGGCTTATCCATGGAGATACAAATAGATTCCATCTTAAAGAAGAGAAAGGGCTGCAGCCCAACCCTCGCAAATGGTTTATAAGATCTGAAAAAGAGACCCTTTGCAGGTTTCATGATGCATATTCTCTTTTTACTATTAATGTTATCTTTCAGCCACTTCATTTAATTTTTAACTACCCTGAAATAAAAAATAATCTTTTAAAGAGCATTGAAAGACTTGATGAGCATGAAGTTGAGTATTTTGGAGGTCGTAAGAAAATAGAAATCTTACTCAATTACCTTATCTCTTAAATATAGTAAGATTACATTAAACTATTTTATAGGGGTGAAATATGTTCGGTGGAATTTCTTTAATTGGTTGGTTTCATAGCATCTTAGGTATAGCGGCTATCTTGGTTGGGCTTTATTTATTACTAAGAGATAGATTTATCTTTATGGATACTAAGCTAGCAAAATTTTATTTATTAAGCACAGTAATTACTTGCGCTTCATCCTTTCTTCTATATGGAGCAACAGGCTCATTTAACACTGCGCATTGGCTTTCAGTAATAACTATACTGGCAGTCTTGTTTGCATTAGGCCTCGATAGGTTTAATGTTTTTGGTTTCTTGAATGTTTATTTTAAACAACTAGCCCTTACTGGGACGGTCTTCTTCAGCATGCTTCCTACAACTGCAGAGGTCTTACAAAGGCTACCTCCAAGCGATCCATTTGTAGATTCCATTGAGGACCCATTAGTTCAAAGTTTTTATATGGCCTATGTTGTTATTTTTGGAATATTTTCAATTTATCAAGTAACTAGAATTTATAAAGGAGACAGCGATGGCGCCTAATGAGCATCATGAAAAGATTGAGGTCTCAAAACAGGCATTTCTGAATTGGAGAAAAGTTCCTGCTCCACTAAGAGGCGAGATAATAAGACAATTTGGTAATGAGCTTAGAGAAAATAAGGTTGAATTAGCAAAGATAATAACCGAAGAGGCAAGAAAAATTGTTTCTGAGGCAGAGGGCGAGGTGCAAGAGGCAATAGATATGTGCGATTTTGCAACTGGTCTTAGTAGGCAGTTATATGGATTAACAATGCCAAGTGAAAGACCAGATCACAGGCTGCAAGAGTTATGGCAACCAATAGGAGTAGTAGGCTGCATTACAGCATTCAACTTTCCAATGGCAGTATTTGCTTGGAATTTTTGTTTAGCAGCAGTTTGTGGAAATAGTATTATTTGGAAGCCTAGCCCCCATTCCAATAAATGCGCCGAGGCAATTAAAAAGATTTGGGATAAAGTTGCTGGCGACCATAAAAATCTTGTACAAATATTAAAAGGTGGCAATGAAGAAGCAATAGCCCTATGTAATGATGCAAATATTCCATTAATTTCTGCTACTGGCAGCACAAAAATGGGCAAAGATTTAGCTCCACTTGTTGCCGCAAGACTAGGGAGATCATTGCTTGAGCTTGGAGGAAATAATGCAGCCATCGTATGTCCTACTGCAGATATTGATCTAACAGTAAAAGGAATAACCTTTTCAGCATGTGGAACAACAGGCCAGAGATGTACCAGTCTAAGAAGAGCATTTATTCATGAAGATATCTATGATGATTTTATAACTAAGTTACACGCATATTATCGTTCTCTTAAAATTGGAGACCCCTCAGACCCCTCTTCGCAGCTCGGCCCATTAATTTCAAAAGAAAGCTTTGATTCGATGCAAAGTACATTAGAGAATATAAGATCAAGGAATATACAAGTAACGGGTGGAGAAAGAATCAACATTGAAGATTCAAATCAATATTATGTCAAACCTGCAATTGTTGAAGTTGAAAATATAGAG
>CAJQGY010000001.1 GCA_905478015.1 uncultured SAR86 cluster bacterium | reverse complement strand
CTTCTACTAATTAATAAATGTGTCAGTCCATAGGAGGACAAAAAAATGAATAAGAAATACGAAGAATGGAAAAAAAAGAAAGATGCTCAACTCAATGAAATTGCGAAGAACATGACTGAAAAGAGATATGTCTTAACTATCTATGAAGATGGTGATGAACTAATGTCTAGTGGTGACAAAGAAAGACAAATCTTCCCAAGAAGGTTCTACAAAATCTGTTCTACAAATGAGTTGCCAGGAGTGTTGAAGTTCACTCAAGAATCTTTTTGGACTCACCCTGCTTTATTAGCAGACCATTCCAATACTAATGAAATTCCTGTCGAAGAAAAGAAGTGGGGAATATACACAGACGTGATTATTGAACCTTTCACAGAAGAACTTGAGCAGAGTTATCTTGCTGGAAGTAAGGATGGTTTTTTCAAACAGCAAAGACAATTTCACGATTACAAAATGAAGGAGTGTGCTTAATGAAAGATATAAGAACAGTAATGCCAAATAAAGAAAAATTAGATGCTGAGACCTTTATTGAAAAAGAAGGTCTTATCTTGCTTGATTCAAAACAAGAAGACGCACACTTTGAGCAAATCGACAAAGCAGAAAGTGATTACATAAAAGAGATGCTCATATCACACACTTGGACAGAAGTCTCAATTGAACGCACTGATGAAGATGGTAATTATAAAAGTGGTTCTCAAATCACAAATGGCATTTGGAGATGCAACAGAACTGCAACTTATGTTTCTAAAAAACCTTGGAGTAAGTCAATCAGAATTGGAAACACAACACTCTCAGTCCAAGCAGGAGATATATGGGCACAGAGTTGGTATGAAAATGACTTAGAGGAGTGTGCGTAATAAGCAAGGTTCTAAAGTCTCTTGAAAATCAAAAATGAGAATGTAGTAAGAATGGGGGTTTCAGAGACATGAAATTTCCATCTTCTGCTGGTTCTCAACTACTTACTTTAGAACCTTAACCACTGCACTTTATTGTTTGCAAATATGTAGTCGTTGAAGACTACAAATTACTAAATAATTATATGAAAGTGAAAAATGAATATCAGAAGTTCTTTAAACAGAGATGTTTCACTCATCACATAACTTTGCCACCTTCTCCCTTAAACGAGAGGAGTGTTGTTAGTGTTCTAAGAAAGATAGAGTTTAAGTTGAATAAGACATTCCTCAAGTCTGCTTTTACCAAATACAAAGAAACAGATAGGTTTAGATTCTTTATCTTCCCTGAGGATAAGAAAATAGACCTTCAACACTTTCATGTTTTATTGTTCTCTCCTCGTAAAAGAGATAAAGAGTTCAATACTGAGAGATGCATTTCCTGTAAGTTTAGAGAAGAACCATATTTTTTAACTTGCCCTCATTGCACTTCACGAGTCTTATATGAGTTGATTGCAGAAGAACTCCCAAGACTCAAAGATGTTCGTATCACAATCTCAGAAGAGACTGATGAATACACCAACATCTATGCAACTAAGAAACAGAACTTTCAGTATGAATATGCTGACAGTTATCTTGTTTGCTGATTATCTGAACTGTCCAGTTAGATAAGAAATATTATCCATGTCACTAGATGACATTGTGATAACTATCATCTGAAGAAAGTGAAACAAACAGATGCTACGAAGTAATCAGGAACGAAGTGACTGATTGAATTAAGAAACAAATAGAAGACTACCTAAATACCTATGATGAATAACTTAACAGAGTCACAAAAGATAATACTCAAGAGAAGACTCTTAATACCTTCTATTGTTAGATACCTTGATGTCCATAACACCACTCTAGTAAATGCACTCAAACTTGCAGACGAATATAACCAATATATTGAGGATGGAGATTTAGACTCTGCACTGGAACACTTGCCTTCTGTTGCACAAAACCTTATTCGTTACGCAGAAGAGACTGCAATCAAGAAAGACGAAATTAAAATAAAGAATTCATTAGAGTTAAAGAAGAAAGACCATATTATTTCTGCAATGAAATCATTTAATGCATTTATTAAGACCGATAAAAAGAAAACCATCAGTCCCAAGAAAGAAACTGATGGATTATCTGATGCTGAAAGAAAAATAATGAGGTCAATTAAATAAATTTATTCTTCACTACTATTTATATGTTTAGGAGACCAATAAAACAATGAAAAGATATTCAGATACACCAATTAATGTTCGTCTAGGTAGATACCAAGAGAATAAATTAAACGAGATGATTAAAAATGAGTCTTATTGCCAACAGAAAGGAATATTTTCTAAAGTGGATGCAGTGAGGACTGGATTAAATAATGTAATCAAAGACTACGAAATGACTACACTCGGAACGCAATAAAACAGTGTTCGTGAGAGGAGGGTGATTGGTCCTAATCACCTTTTTAATTGGGAGTGAAAAATATCCCTGAAACCCCCATTCTTAAAGGGTTTTCGTTTGACAAATTCCTGCAACTATTGAAAGTCATAAGTTCATGGCATAATAATCTAATGAAATTATTTATCCCATTCCTAATACTTTTTTCAATTAATATTTTTTCAAATCCTGTCTCTAATCTATATGATATTTGTAAACCATTAGGACCCTATAGTGAGACCGATCAATTAGTATTTACTGAAGAAGAGATAATAAAAGTCATGGAGTGTACAGGTTACTTGAGGGGTGTTGTTGAGACATTAGGTTTGAGACATCAATTATATGCATATATTGAAAAGGAAGAAAAAAGAGATCTATCCCGTGTTCGTATGTGTAGCACAAGAGCAGTGATGGAATTAACCGCAATTCCTTTAAATGCATTAGGAGAATATGTTTATGAAAAAATACAACTTGATATAAAAGATGGCAAAGAGGTATTAGATCAAAACTCCACATATTATGTAGTATTGCTTTTAAATAATCTCTGCAAGTCACTTTGAAAGGTTTGACAAACTCTGTAAATCAAAAAAAGACACACGGAAACACAGTCACAGTAGGGGTTTCAGGGGTGGTGTTTTTTGCAACTATTGA